>JAAZVY010000005.1 GCA_018623195.1 Flavobacteriaceae bacterium
GTAATAGAAACGCTCATATCGAGCTCATGTAAATAGTCAGTTTCTTCTTTAAGCTTTTCTTCAATTTCCTTGAAATACTTCTCTGACTCTCGGGCTCCCATGTTAAACATTCTAAGAGCGATAGGCTTAACCAGTGCCAGATCGGATGAAATACTCTCAGCAACCCCAGGATATTGAATTTTTACGGCTAAATTCTTACCGTTTTTAGTCGCTTTGTGCACTTGTCCAATAGAAGCAGCGTTGATCGCATTATAGTCGAAAGAATCAAAAATATCCTCAGGTAAGGCATTCATGTATTTTTTGAAGGTCTTCTTTACCAGTGGACCAGAAAGAGGTGGAACTGAGAATTGAGAAAGTGAAAAACGCTCTACATACGCCCGAGGTAATATGTTGCGCTCCATACTTAGCATCTGAGCTACTTTTAGAGCACTTCCCTTCAGCGTTTTTAAACCATCGTAAATGTCTGAAGCATTATTCTCGTTTAGGCGATCCTTTGCTTCTTCTGAACCTACTAGTGACTTTCCGTAATATTTGAGGTAATTCCCCCCAATCTTAACCCCAGTTTTAACCAATTTACTCGCGCGCTCGAGTTTAGATGTAGGGATTGAATCTAAGGTCTTCATTTAGCAAACAACTCCTTAGCCAAGAATTTTCCGAAATCAATAACGTTTTCTAAAGGAGTATGATCAAAAACGTCAAACACCGTATTGATTGATTTTTCTATAGCTACATCGGTTTTTTCAAAGCCCGGGGAGTCATCCTCTAAATTGAATTTTAGAATAAATAGAAACTGAGCCCACGCAGCCTCTGAGAAGATCTGTGTATTGTGCTTGGTAAATGAAAACTTTTTCTCCTCATTCCCTGCCTCGATAAGTGTTGTGGCAAACTTTAAAAAAGCAGTTCTAAGTTTAGAAAGCTCAGAGAGCGATTGTAAGCTCTTGATTCCTTGTTCCTTTTTTAAACTAAAGAGCACATAACTTCTATTGAGCGTAATCAGTTCAAAAAACGAAAAATAATACGCTAATAACTTCGATCGTCGGTCATAGCCTTCAAACTGCTGATCTCCTTCAAGAGCCTTCATGGTGTTTTCATGAAAAGCCAGCCAAACCTCTTTGGCGAGGATCTCTAAAGAACCAAAATGCTTGTAAAATTGAGAATCCTCAATTCCCAATTGAGAACAAAATTTGAAAACTGACTTAGGAACCACCTCATGTTCCAAGCAGGTATTCATATAATGTGAAATGATTTCTTGTTTTGAAATCTCTTTTGATTTGGCAGCCATAGCAAATGTGTTTAGACAAATTTAATTAACCCTGAACAAAATATGAAATAGATAAAAGTCAGAGAAAAAGAAAACGCGCCATCTGTAGAAATGATAACGCGTTTTCAACAACCTAACCAATAAATAAACAAACTTGTTGTGTTCCTTTTTCATAGCAAATTTTCCACAACACCTCAAATATACATTTTGTTTATTAAAAAACAAAAATAATTAAACATAATTTTCATAATAACTAAATCTGTCAGTTTGTCACTGAAGTAAGGCTTGGTATTCTTTTTGAAATTTTAAGTGCAATTAATCATTTGAATAAAACTTATGGAAAAAGGTAAAATCAACGTTTCTGTGGACAACATATTTCCACTGATCAAGAAGTTTCTTTACAGCGATCAAGAAATATTTCTGCGAGAGCTCGTTTCTAATGCAACAGATGCGACCTTAAAACTTAAGCATTTATGCAACATAGGGGAATCTACCGCTGAGTACGGAAACCCACAGATCGAGATTAAGATCAATGAAAAAGATAATACCCTTCATATCATTGACCAAGGAATTGGTATGAGTGAAGAGGAAGTTAAAAAATACATTAACGAAGTAGCCTTTTCTGGTGCAGAGGAATTTCTAGACAAATACAAGGATAGCGCTACGGATAGTGGCATTATCGGCCACTTCGGTCTTGGATTCTATTCAGCATTTATGGTAGCCCATAAAGTAGAAATTATTACCAAGAGCCATACCGATGCCCCGGCCGTTCATTGGAGCTGTGATGGATCACCAGAATTTGTTCTTGAACCCTCGGACAAAACCGATAGAGGTACTGAGATCATTCTCCACATTTCTGAAGACTCTAAGGATTATTTAGAAAAAGGAAAAATCAGAGGTTTATTAGAGAAATACAATAAGTTCATGCCTATTCCTATTAAAATGGGTACTAGAACTGAAACCCTTCCGAAACCCGAGGGGGCGAAAGAAGAGGATCCAGCACCCACTAAGGAGGTCGATGATATTGTAAATAATCCGAATCCTGCATGGACAAAATCGCCCAAAGATCTGAATGATGAAGATTACAAGAATTTCTACCGTGAGCTCTATCCGATGCAGTTTGAGGAGCCCTTATTCAATATTCACTTGAATGTTGACTATCCATTTAACCTAACGGGTATCCTTTATTTTCCAAAGTTATCGAATGACCTAAATATTCAAAAAGATCGCATACAACTGTATCAAAACCAGGTTTTTGTTACCGATAATGTGGAAGGTATTGTACCCGAATTTTTAACCATGCTTAGAGGGGTTATTGATTCTCCAGATATCCCACTGAACGTATCAAGATCTTACCTCCAAGCAGATGGTGCCGTTAAGAAAATTAGCTCATACATCACTCGTAAGGTTGCCGACAAACTCACCTCTCTGTTCAAAGATGACCGTAAATCATTCGAGGAGAAGTGGAACGATATTAAAGTGGTTATTGAATATGGAATGCTGTCTGAAGAGAAATTCTTTGAAAAGGCAGAAAAGTTTGCATTATATCCTTCGGTAGACAATGAGTACTTTACCTATGAAGAGTTAGAAGCCAAAATTAAAGATGCTCATACCGATAAAGACGGTAAATTTGTAATTCTTTATGCATCAAATCTAGAAGAACAACATTCCTACATTGAAGCTGCAAAAGAGAAAGGTTACACGGTTTTACTATTAGACAGCCCAATCGTTCCTCATTTACTTCAGAAATTAGAAACCTCCAAGGAGAACATTTCATTCGCCCGAGTTGACTCAGATGCTGTTGAAAATTTAATCAAGAAGGAAGAGGAATCAATCTCAAAATTAGATGAGACTCAAGTCACTACTTTAAAAGAAAAGGTAGAAGGCGTTGTAAAGGATACTGGATATATCATTCAAACCGAAGCACTTAGTAGCGACGCGCTGCCTTTTATGCTGACTGAACCAGAATTCATGAGAAGAATGAAGGATATGCAAAAAACCGGAGGCGGTGGCTTTATGGGTCAAAACATGCCCGACATGTATAACCTAGTCATCAATACCAACCATCCATTAGCCAGTGAAATTATCGAAACTAAAACAGATAAAAAGCGAGAAAAACTAATTCGTCAAGCACTCGACCTGGCTAAACTTTCAAAGGGAGTTCTTAAAGGGGCCGACCTCAGCGCTTTTATTAAGAGAAGTGTCGATCTGATTAAATAGTCTCAGTATAGACAGAAAACAAAAAAGGCCCTTCTTTCGAAGGGCCTTTTTTAACCTTAACAATTAACTAAACTATTGCACTTTTACAACTTGCTCGAAAGCATTTTGATTGTAGGCAACCACAATTTTGTATGAATCGTTGAAAGCTTTAGAAAAGTCAAACGCTTTCTCAACGATTAAGTCTCCAGCCACACGCTCTTTGTAAACTACATTGTTTTGGCTATCAAGTACTCTGATCTCCACCATTACTTGCTCAGCATTTAAGAAGCTTACTAATAACTTCTCACCTTTTCTTTTGAAAACTGGATCTAGTGAAAGAACTTCAGATTCAATACCAAAAGAAGTGGTAGTAACTACAGATGCAGGATTAGCAACTGCTGATAATGCAGTAAAAACTAGGGCTAGGGTTAAAATAACTTTTTTCATTTCTATTCGTTTTTTGATTGATGATTCTTGATTGATGATTGATACTGCAAATATAGAATCACGAATAACCTGATTAATACACATCCATTATCCAGTTTATGTACAATTTTAACCTCAAAAGGAGAATATTAAAGATATAAAGTGAATATCAAGACAATTCCGTCGTATTTTTGAAAAGTCAAAAGGATAACAAATGAGTAAACAACCTATTGCATTTGAAGTAATTACCCCCGTGTTCGGAAACTCCTTTGCATTGCAAAGCTTTGACGAGCAAAACATTAATCATTACAAGAGTTGGCATTATCATCCAGAAATAGAACTCGTATACATTAATGGAGGAGCTGGTAAACGACAAATAGGTTCTCACATGTCCTATTTTAATGATGGAGACTTAATACTCATCGGCAAGAATCTACCTCATTGCGGATTTACCGACCGTTTTACAGGCAATAAGAAAGAAACCTTAGTTCAATTCAAAGAGGATTTCTTGGGACCAAACTTCTTTGACATCCCAGAAATGATTGCCATTAACGACTTATTTGAACTTTCAAAGCAAGGGCTTGCATTTCATGGAATAACCAAAGAAAAGGTTGGAGAAGCAATGGAAGCTATGCTTTACCTTCCCGATTTTAAACGTCTATTAAAGCTACTAGACATTTTACATGATCTAAGTATCTCTAAGGAGTTCACCATTTTAAATGCAGAAGGATTCAGCATTTCTACCGAAGTAGCTGATAACGATCGAATCAACCGAGTTTTCAACTACATCAAGAACCACTACCAAGAGAGCATTTCGCTAGATGAAATATCTGATCTAGCGGGGATGACTGAACCTTCATTCTGCCGATACTTTAAAAAAACAACAAGCAAAACCTTTACTCAGTTCGTAAACGAATATCGATTAGTTCATGCCTCTAAACTATTAGCTGAAAATAACTTGCCCATTACCGACATTGCCTTTGAATGTGGATTTCAAAACTTCTCTCATTTTAGTAGAACCTTTAAGAAGTTCACAGGGGTATCACCGCTTCGTTATAGAAACCAAATGAAAACCATTATTGATTCTTAATGATTAACCTTAGTATTGACAGTGCTAAACTCCACTTCTGGCCTAATTTTTTATCAACTTTTGAGGCAGATGAATTATTTGAAGAATTAATGAAAGTCAGTCTGTGGAGACAGGACAAGGTGAAAGTATTCGGTAAAGTTTACGACCAACCGAGACTTTGCTTTCTAGCTGCTGACAAAAAGATCAACTACACCTATTCGGGGCTAACACTGCCTGCAGTTGAATTTTCTGAGAGTCTTCTATCATTAAAGAATCGCATTGAAGAGACTACCTACGCGAAGTTCAATAGCTGCTTAGCGAATCTTTACAGAGATGGCAATGATAGTAACGGTTGGCATTCAGACGATGAGAAAGAGTTGGGAAGCCAGCCAATTATTGCGTCAATCAGCCTCGGAGTGACACGTAACTTCGACTTAAAACACAAAAAAAATTCACTACTGAAAAAACGTATCGAACTCACCCATGGTAGTCTCCTTCTAATGAGTGGTCGCACTCAAGAAGACTTTAAACATCAAATTGCAAAGTCAAAACGTATTCATGAGCCTCGCATCAATCTCACTTTTAGATATATCTTTGAAGAGCTATGAAAAAAGAATTTACTGAGAGAGAAATCGATCGAATCATTGAAATGGCTTGGGAAGATCGTACACCATTCGATGCAATCACTTTTCAATTTGGAATATCAGAGCAAGAGACTATCAATCTCATGCGCAGAGAGATGAAACCCTCTAGTTTCAGAATGTGGCGTGCACGCGTTCAAGGTCGAGCAACGAAACACTTGAAATTAAGAGACAACGTGAAAGGACGTTTTAAATGTTCTCGTCAAAGGCACATTTCTGGAAATAAGGTCTCTAAGAGAAGATAGAATCGCTAGTCGAATAATTGATTAAGTAATCGAGCTAATCGCACTCCACCCTTTTGCAACTGCATAAAAAGTAGGTCGTTATACTCGTAGCTATATCTATAAGCTAATCGATCTCCTTCTTTAGCCGAGGCATAAATAGTTGCAGCGGCCTCATGAGAGTCTTCAATCCAGTCTAGGTAGGTTCCCGAATTGTATTGCGTGCGTTGACTGCCTGAAAGCTGACTGTTCAATTCAGTAGCCAGCTCAGTATAGGAAAGATTTACTGACTCTATCAAGTCAGAATCCCATAAACGATGCAAATTGGTAGGTTTTGAAAACCAAGAAAGCTTAATATCATTTCCTCCGCGATCTTCTTCACGTCCGGCATGAAGTGGCATATGCATATCACCAATTAAATGAACTAATAGAGCTAAATGAAATTGCTGCTCCTCAACACTCGAATTAGCATCTGATAGCACCTCAACGCACTGCTCAATACCATAAATAATATCACCGGCATCGGCTCTATTTGAAACATTATATCGGGTATCCAGTGCATAATTCACATAATGCCAAGGACTGTATTTTGAATAAGTGCGGTCAGATTTTATTTCATCGGCATAGGTAGAAATAAATGCAAGGCTTTTTCCTTCTAGTAATTTTTGAATTTTACGACTGGCTTTACGCGTTAAATGACCTTCTGCGATGAGTCCGATAACTCGATGTCCGGTCTGACCCCAAAGAACTGTTTCCTCAGAAAAGCGATCGCTATATGGTTCAGGGGCGTTATTAAACGTCACAATGCTTAACAAGACAAAAAGTAGTTTCATATCAGTGTGATTTAAAACAAAAGTAACTTCATATTCTTCAAAAAAAGAAGATTTAACATAATCCTAGATCGGATTCTATTATTTTTAGGAGTTATGAGAAAAATCCATTTCATACTAGTCACAGCACTAGTTATTTCTTTGGGTGCAAATGCTCAAAAAAGAAGTGTTAGGGCAAAGCTAGTGAGTACTGAATTGATCATCGACGGAAAGCTCGATGAAGCGGTATGGCAAAGTCAAGAACCCTCAGGAGGATTTACCCAATATTTCCCGACTGACACCCTTCCGGCAACCAACGATAGCAATATTCGCATTCTTTATGACAAGGATGCTATCTACATTGGATTAACGATGCAAACATCATCAGACCAATTCGTAGTTAATTCACTGAGGAGAGATTATAGAGGTAGTGGTATTGACAATATCGCGATCATGTTTGACACCTTCAACGATGGCAACAATGCTTTTATTTTTGGTATGACCCCACTAGGAGTTCAGCGCGAAGGTTTAATTACCAATGGAGGGGCTACAAGAAACGACTATCAATTTTCTTGGGATGCCAAATGGCAGGGAGAAGCCTTTATAGGTGATGGATATTACAGTTTAGAAATGGCAATTCCTTTTAACTCATTAAAGTTCGAGAACAATGCAACTAAATGGGGGTTCAGAGTGCATCGATTCGATATGCAAACGAATGAAACGAGTGTTTGGGTACCTATACCTCAAAATCAAATCTTAGGAAGTCTCGCTTTTACAGGAGAACTTGAATTCGAACAGCCACTTTCAGATTCAAAGACTTCAGTGGCTTTGATACCTTTTCTAACCGCTGGGTCATCGAAGGACTTCGAAAATGCAACCCCGAAATCAAGTTTTTCGAATATCGGTGGAGATGTGAAAATCCCCGTAGGTAAAGGGATGAATCTCGACCTAACCTTTAATCCAGACTTTTCCCAAGTTGAAGTAGACAATTTCATAACGAATTTGACACGTTTTGAAGTATCACTCCCAGAGCGACGTCAATTCTTTATAGATAATAATGACTTATTCGGAGCCTTTGGTGGTGGCAGAGATGCCAACCCATTCTTTTCTCGTCGCATAGGAATAGCAAAAGACAATGATGGTAACACCATTGAGAACGGGATAACAGCGGGAATGCGATTGACGGGTAAATTAAATGATAAACTGAGAGTTGGAGTTTTATCGATTCAAACCGAGAGTGATCTAGAAAATGGTATTCCATCAAATAACAATTCGATGATCGCTCTTCAGCAAAAGGTCTTTAGTCGATCAAATATTTCGGCCTTCATTATCAATCGAGAGTCTTCAGAATCAGAAAATACCGATTACGAAAAATACAATCGTGTCATTGGGGTCGATTACAACCTTGCTTCAGCAGACAATACCTATGTCGGGAAGTTTTATACCCATAAATCACTCTCCCCCGGAGATACAGATGGTAACTTGTCAGTAGGTACTAACCTTCAATATAATACCCGAACTTGGAGTGGATTTCTCGATGCTATTTACATCGATGAAGAATTTGTCTCAGACCTAGGTTTTATCCCTAGAAAAGGAATTCTAAAATGGGGTGGAAAAATTGGTTATCGTATTTGGCCTAAGAAAGGAATCTTCAATAGTCACAGTTTTGACACCTTTCAAACTTATACACATCTATCTAGTCTAGATTATACTCAAACTGATTATCTACGAAACTTCGGTTATGAAGGCAGACTGAATAATCAAGGACAAATCGAGTTATCTATCAATAATAGATACACTTTTCTAACTGACGAATTTAGTCCTACGAGACAAGACGATGCCACGCCATTACCAGCTAATAGCGAGTATGATTACACCAGTGTTCGTTTTCAATTTCAATCAGATCGAAGAAAGTTATTCTCATATAATATTCAAACCGATATTGGAGAATTCTTTAATGGCACAAAATCCTCGTTTCAAACTCGATTAAATTTCAGAGTTCAACCCAAATTAAATGTGGGTCTTAACTCTAACATTGACCGCATCGATCTGCCTGAAAACTACGGCAATGCCACTATAGTTCTCATTAGTCCTCGTATTGATTACACCTTCAATAGATCACTTTTTTGGTCGACTCTTATTCAGTACAGTAATCAAAGAGATAACTTAGGAATCAATTCAAGATTGCAATGGAGATTCGCACCTCTATCCGATTTATTTCTCGTTTACAATGACAACTATTTCGTCAATCAATGGGGTCCTCGAAGTCGTTCAATCAATCTTAAACTCACCTATTGGCTAAATATTTAATGAATCCGATCACCAATGACACCATCTTATTCGGTCTATTAGCTTTTATTTTAGCAGGAGTTTTCTACACTCAAAAACACAAAAGATTTCAGGCCTTCTACCGTGTGGTCCCAGCAGTCCTGCTCTGTTATTTGCTTCCGGCAATTCTAGTTTACTTAAAAGTTATCGATCCCTCAGAATCAAAGCTCTATTTTGTAGCTTCTAGATACCTCTTACCCGCTGCATTAGTGCTAATGACCTTGAGCGTCGATCTCAAAGCGGTTTTACGATTAGGTCCTAAAGCCCTCATTATATTCTTTACGGGAACCTTAGGTATTATTATTGGTGGTCCGTTAGCACTACTTATTACGGGATCAATCTGGCCAGAACTATTGCAACTTGAAGGAAACGATGCAATTTGGAGAGGTCTAGCGACAATCGCTGGTAGTTGGATTGGCGGAGGCGCCAACCAGGCAGCGATGTTAGAGGTCTTTAGCTATAACAAGAACCTTTATGGTTCGATGGTTTTAGTAGACGTTCTTGTTGCTAACTTTTGGTTGGCCATACTTATTTTCTTGGTAGGAAAAAAGACGCAAATCGATCGCTATTTAAAAGCAGATAATCGATCAATCGATCATCTCATTGAGAAAATGGAAGGCTATCAAAAAAGTGTACGAAGAGTAGCTTCCACCACAGACTTAATGCTTCTGTTAGGAGTTGGTTTCGGAGCGGTAGGCCTCGCCCATTTCATAGGTAATTACATCAGTGGTCATCTCCCCTACTGGTTCCCCGTTCTTGAAGATCCAAAGCATATATTAGCATCTATTACCTCTCCATTTCTATGGATGGTGCTGACCGCAACTATTATCGGTATTTTAGCCTCTAGAACCCAATTAAGGTCGCTCGAAGGTGTAGGGTCAAGTAATTTAGGCAGTGTATTCATTTACCTACTTGTGGCTACTATAGGTATGCAAATTGATCTTAAGGCTATTGGCGAGCAACCTGAACTTCTTCTTCTTGGTCTTATCTGGATCACCATTCACTCCTTGCTTCTTTTCTTAGTTGGAAAATGGGTAAAAGCCCCCTACTTCTTTCTCGCAGTAGGCAGTCAGGCTAACGTAGGAGGAGCAGCTTCAGCACCAGTAATCGCAGCAAGTTTTCACCCAGCCTTAAGTTCGGTAGGCATCCTACTCGCCATATGCGGTTATATTGTGGGTACTATTGGCGCTTATTTTTGTGCTTTATTACTTCAAGTTGCACATAACCTTTAAAGAGTCAGATCATTTAACGATATTTGCCTCGGATAACCAAAAGGATTTATGAAGCGTTTTCTACTTTCTCTTTCTGCATTAGTGCTACTAGCTAGTTGTAATTCAACTTCTAAGAATACTGAAGTCACCATTACTGTTGATGGTTTAAAAAAGGGCACTGTATATCTTCAAAAGATTACAGAAGCAGGACTTATTAATTTAGACTCTGTAGAAAGTAATGGAAAAGAAACGCTGAACTTGGGATTGAATCTAAATCACCCCGAACTCATCTATGCTTACCTAGATAAAGCTGACGGTTCAACATTCAATGATCGTCTTGCCTTTTTTGCTGAACCTGGAGAGATTCAAATTGCTACTTCATTAACAAACTTCGAAAATGATGCCGTTATTAAGGCGGGCGAAGAGCACGAGGCCTTCGAAAAACTTCAAGTAATGCTTAGTCGTTTTACCAAGAAAGACTTTGAGCTAATGCAATTAGCTCAAACCGATCGCATCATTGATGAACGCTTTGTTGATTCGATAGTAAATCAAAGTAATAGCAATAACCTTAAACGCTATCAGTTTATAGCGAACTTTGCATTAACTAATCCAGACAAATACGTTTCGGCTTATTTAGTTACTAGTGAAGGGGAAGAACTCAATCCGAAGTGGAAAGATTCAATATTTAATGGTTTTTCTGATGCCATTAAAAAATCAACCTACGGTCAATTATTGAACAGTCAACTGTCTCAGTAGTTTAGTCTCCTAAACTGTTGATTTGGTCGGCAATTTCATTTGCCTTTTTCTCTAAATACTCATTAACCTTTTTAAAGTGAGCCTTTTTCATTGGATTCTCTTTATCATTTACTAGGTCAATAAGCTCATCGTAAACTTCAATACAGTTGTCGATGATTTGATTTCCTGCTTCAGAGTTGAGATTTTTTGTTTCAGACTCCCACTCGTAAACTGCCTCGATGAGTTCGCCTAAAACGTAGTTGATCTCTTTCTTTAAAGCTTTAATACTTGCCATTTTATTATTCTAATTTGGATTTAAGGTAATTAAAAAAGTTAAACAAAAAACACTTAGTTTATCTTTTTTAAAAAAAGGTTAAACAGCTAATGAAAGGGTACTGCGTTCTAATCACCTGAATAAGTCACAAAGTTTCGAGGAGTCTCATATAGAACTACTTCGATATCCTTATCCGATTCAATGTGAGGTCTGAGTTTATTGAAAATCACAACGGCAATATTCTCTGCAGTCGGATTCATTTCTTTGAATTCAGGTACTTCCAGGTTTAAATTCTTATGATCAAACGCATTCTCGACCTCAGACTTAATTAAATCCTTGAGTATTTTCATATCCATAACGTAACCTGTTATGGGATCAATTTCACCGGTGACACTAACAATCAACTCATAATTGTGACCATGGTAGTTTGGATTATTGCATAAACCAAACACTTCTTGATTCTTTTCAAATGACCAGTCTGCACGATACAAACGATGGGCTGCATTAAAATGGGCCTGTCTACTTACTTTAACTCTCATGATTGTTTGGTTAGAAATTCTACGAAACGATCAAAAATGATCTTGAACCAGGCGGTGTAATCTTGAGGATAATCCTTCATATCTTGTTGAAGTACCTCCATATCGATCCATTTCCATGAGGCCACCTCTTCAGGATTGATAGTAGGCTCACCGTTGTAATAGCCCACCATCACATGGTCAAGTTCATGTTCAGTAAGGCCATTATCAAATTCAGCTTTGTATACAAAATGAAACTTCTCATCTAGATCCACATCAAAGCCCATTTCCTCTTTGAGTCTGCGCTTTCCGGCCTCAATATTAGACTCCCCCTGTCGTTGATGACTACAACAAGTGTTGGTCCAGAGAAGCGGCGAGTGATATTTATGTGCAGCACGTTGCTGAAGCATAAGCTCTCCACGATCATTAAAGATAAAAACAGAGAAAGCACGATGAAGAACCGCCTTCTCGTGAGCTTCCATTTTTTCCATGGTGCCTAATTCACGGTCGGCAGTATCCACCAATATTACATATTCCTTTTTCATTTTATAAAATTACTCATTTCTTATTCGCTAGCCTCTAAATGACCCAACTGAAAATATGGCTATTTTTGCGGTCTTATTGCTTATTATGTCTATCGCGAAAGAAATTAAAAAACGTAGAACGTTCGGGATCATCTCCCATCCAGATGCTGGTAAAACCACTTTGACTGAAAAACTCCTTTTATTCGGAGGAGCGATTCAAGAGGCTGGAGCTGTAAAAAACAATAAGATTAAGAAAACCGCGACCAGTGACTTTATGGAAATTGAACGCCAAAGAGGGATCTCCGTAGCCACTTCAGTTCTCGCTTTTGAATACCGCGATAAAAAGATTAACATTCTCGATACACCGGGTCACAAGGATTTCGCAGAAGACACCTATCGAACCCTTACAGCCGTAGATAGTGTAATCGTAGTAATCGATGTGGCAAAAGGAGTCGAGGAACAAACTGAAAAACTAGTTTCGGTTTGTAGAATGAGAAATATCCCTATGATTGTGTTTATTAACAAGCTCGATCGCGAGGGTAAGGACGCATTCGATCTATTAGACGAGGTTGAACAAAAGTTAGGACTAGTAGTTACCCCCCTAAGTTTCCCAATCGGTATGGGATACGATTTCAAAGGAATCTACAATCTCTATGAAAAAAACGTCAATCTATTTGATGGAAGCAATAAAACACACGTATCTAAAACCACCGCAATAGATGATGTTCAAAATGAGCAACTCGATCAGTTGGTAGGTTCTAATGCTGCAAATACGCTAAGAGAAAATCTGGAACTTGTTGAGGGTGTGTATCCCAGTTTTAATCGTGATGAATATTTAGCTGGAACCCAACAACCCGTTTTTTTCGGTTCAGCATTAAATAATTTCGGAGTTCGAGAACTACTTGACTGTTTTATAGATATAGCTCCAACCCCACGTCCAAAAGCGGCCGAGGAAAGAGTTGTTAATCCTGAAGAAGAGGAATTTAGTGGATTTGTATTTAAGATTCATGCCAACATGGATCCAAAACACAGAGACCGTTTGGCATTTATAAAAATCGTTTCAGGAACCTTTGAGCGCAATAAACCTTACTTACACGTTAGACATCAGAAAAAACTCAAATTCTCTAGCCCAAACACCTTCTTCGCCGAGCGCAAAGAGATCGTTGACATATCCTATCCTGGAGACATTGTAGGTCTACATGATACCGGGAATTTTAAAATTGGTGACACTCTTACCTCTGGAGAAAATTTGAATTATCGCGGTATTCCAAGCTTCTCACCAGAACACTTCAGATACATTAATAACGCAGACCCAATGAAGGCAAAACAACTATTCAAAGGGATCGATCAATTAATGGATGAAGGGGTAGCTCAGTTATTCACCTTAGATATTAACGGAAGAAAGATTATTGGTACTGTAGGAGCACTTCAATACGAGGTCATTCAATATCGTTTAGAACACGAATATGGAGCGAAGTGTACCTATGAGAACTTCCCCATTCACAAAGCATGCTGGGTAGATACAGATAATCCAAACAGTGAGGAGTTTAAAGAATTCAAACGAGTGAAACAGAAATTTCTAGCACGAGATAAATCTGATCAACTAGTATTTCTTGCAGACTCAGCTTTTTCGCTTCAAATGGCCGAACAGAAATACCCAAGTATTCGATTCCATCTCACTTCAGAGTTTAAATAAAAAAGGCGCCTTAAACGGCGCCTTTTTTTATGCTTCTCCCATCTTACCGAAATTAATCGGGATTGTGGGTTGTTGATATTCCTTGATTTCTCCGTGTGCAGCTTCAAAGTTGGCAATATTGTTTTGCAACGCCTTTACTAACTTTTTAGCATGTTCGGGAGTAAGGATAACACGACTCTTTACTTTAGCTTTTGGAGTGGCAGGCATAATACTTACAAAATCTACAACAAACTCTGATGCAGAGTGGTTGATAACCGCCAAGTTAGAATAAATCCCCTCAGCGGTTTTTTCATCGATTTCTACGTTTATGCTCTGATCCTTCTCTGACATGAGCTTAGATATTTATCGCATCTTCGTCTACTAAAGTCGAAGTAGCTTGACTAGCTTCATATTCGTCCTTTGAACCTACGATAATATCGTCGTAGTCTCTAAGACCAGTACCTGCAGGAATCTTGTGACCCACAATCACATTTTCCTTAAGACCTTCTAACCCGTCGACCTTACCATTAACCGCAGCTTCGTTAAGAACCTTAGTCGTTTCTTGGAACGATGCAGCTGAAATGAATGACTTAGTCTGTAGTGAAGCTCTAGTAATACCCTGAAGGATTGGAGTAGCCGTAGCTGCAATCGCCTCACGAGCACTTACCAAGGTCTTATCTTGACGCTTAAGTAGTGAGTTTTCATCTCTAAGTTGGCGTACGGTAACTAGCTGACCTGCTTTAAGATTCTCAGATTCACCAGCATCTTCAACTACCTTCATACCGAAAATAGCATCGTTTTCTTTGATGAATTCATCCTTGTGTACTAATTGTCCTTCAAGGAATAGCGTATCTCCAGCATCAACGATTTCTACTTTACGCATCATCTGACGAACAACTACCTCAAAGTGTTTATCGTTAATCTTTACTCCTTGAAGTCGGTAAACCTCCTGGATTTCATTAACTAAGTACTGTTGAACTGCCGATGGTCCTTTAATCGAAAGAATATCATTCGGAGTAATTGAACCATCAGATAATGGCATACCCGCTTTCACGAAGTCATTCTCTTGAACAAGGATTTGGTTCGATAACTTAATTAAATACTTACGAACATCACCAAGCTTAGACTCTACGATAATCTCGCGGTTACCACGCTTGATTTTACCAAAGGATACTACACCATCGATTTCAGAAACAACTGCAGGGTTAGAAGGATTTCTTGCCTCGAATAACTCGGTTACTCTTGGTAAACCTCCCGTAATATCTCCAGCTTTAGCTGATTTACGTGGAATCTTAACTAGAATCTTACCTTCCTTAATTGAATCACCTTCGTTTACGATTAGGTGAGAACCAACCGGTAGGTTGTATGATCTAAGTACGTTTCCTTTCTTATCGTTAATAAGAAGTGTAGGAATCAGTTTCTTGTTTCTTGACTCAGAAATAACTTTCTCTTGGAAACCAGTCTGTTCATCGATTTCAACTTGATAAGTTACCCCTTGCTCAATATTTTCGAAGGCAACGGTACCTGAAAACTCAGAAATGATTACACCGTTGTACGGATCCCATTGACAAAGAACATCGCCCTTCTTGATTTTAGCTCCATTCTCTACAAATACCTGAGAACCGTAAGGCAGATTGTGAGTACTTAGTACGGCACCCGTTTTGGGCTCGACAAGTTTGAATTCAGCAGTTCTAGAAATAATGATATTAGCCTTTTCGCCTTCAGCGTTTTCACCCTGAACAATACGTAAATCTTCAATCTCGGCAACCCCGTCAAACTTAGCGATTAACTGGTTTTCTTCTGAAACGTTACCCGCGATTCCTCCTACGTGGAAGGTACGAAGGGTAAGCTGTGTACCAGGCTCTCCAATCGATTGAGCAGCAACAACACCCACTGATTCACCTTTTTGAACCGGTTTGTTCGTTGCTAAGTTTCTACCATAACATTTCTCACAAATACCTTTCTCAGCCTCACAAGTAAGTGCAGATCTAACTTCTACGCGATCAATTGCAGTAGCGTTAATTTTCTGTACTTCTGCAGCCTCAATATACCCGCCTGCTTCAACGATCACATCTCCAGTTAATGGATCAACAACATCGTTTAGAGCAACACGTCCAAGAATACGTTCTCCAAGAGTTTCAACAATCTCCTCATTTTTCTTTAAAGCCTCAACCTCAACACCTCTAAGCGTGCCACAATCCTCAGTTGTAATGATTACATCTTGAGCAACGTCAACGAGACGACGGGTAAGGTAACCAGCATCCGCAGTTTTAAGTGCAGTATCCGCAAGTCCTTTACGAGCACCGTGCGTTGAAATAAAGTACTCAAGAATTGAAAGACCTTCTTTAAAGTTTGAAAGAATTGGGTTTTCAATGATCTCACCACCACCGGCAGTAGATTTCTTAGGCTTAGCCATAAGACCACGCATACCGGTTAGCTGACGAATCTGCTCCTTAGATCCACGAGCACCAGAATCAAGCATCATGTATACCGAGTTAAATCCTTGCTGATCTTCTCGGATACGCTTCATAGCAAGTTCAGTAAGCATTGCGTTGGTTGAAGTCCAAACATCAATCACCTGATTGTAACGCTCGTTATTAGTGATCAGTCCCATGTTATAGTTACCCATGATACCATCTACTTGAGCGTTTGCCTCTTCGATCATTTTGGTTTTTTCAGCAGGAATAATAATATCCCCTAAGCTGAAAGAAAGACCCCCTTTGAAAGCGAACTCATAACCCATCTGCTTGATACGGTCTAAGAACTCAGCAGTTCTAGGAACATCAGTTACTTCAAGGATACGTCCGATAATATCACGAAGCGCTTTCTTGTTCAATACTTGATTGATGAAACCAGCTTCTTCAGGAACTACGTTATTAAATAACACACGCCCTACAGTGGTTTCAATGATTTGAGGTACTAACTCACCTGCCTCATTGAAATCCTTAACGCGGATTTTAATGGCAGCATTAAGGTTTACTCTTTTCTCATTGAAAGCGATAACTACCTCTTCAGGAGAATAGAAAGTTAACCCTTCACCTTGAACAGGAACTTCTGGGGTAGAACGTCTTTCTTTGGTCATATAGTACAGACCCAATACCATGTCCTGAGAAGGTACGGTAATTGGTGAACCATTGGCAGGGTTCAGAATGTTCTGAGAAGCCAACATTAATAGTTGTGCCTCTAGAATCGCTTCTGGACCTAATGGTAAGTGAACCGCCATCTGATCCCCATCAAAGTCAGCGTTAAATGCCGTACATGCAAGAGGGTGAAGACGAATTGCTTTACCTTCAATTAATTTAGGTTGGAAAGCCTGAATACCTAAGCGGTGAAGTGTGGGGGCACGATTGAGAAGAACTGGGTGACCTTTGATCACATTCTCTAAGATATCCCAAACTACAGGCTCTTTTTTATCGATAATCTTCTTCGCTGATTTAACGGTTTTTACTATACCGCGCTCAATTAGTTTACGAATAATAAAAGGCTTGTATAGTTCGGCAGCCATATCTTTTGGTAAACCACACTCAAATAATTTTAAGTCTGGACCAACAACGATTACCGAACGCGCTGAATAATCTACACGCTTACCTAATAAGTTTTGACGAAAACGACCTTGCTTACCTTTCAATGAATCAGAAAGTGATTTCAGCGGACGATTTGATTCTGTCTTAACCGCAGAAGCTTTACGTGTGTTATCGAATAATGAATCAACCGCCTCTTGAAGCATACGCTTCTCGTTTCTTAAGATTACTTCAGGAGCTTTAATCTCGATCAGTCTCTTAAGACGGTTGTTACGAATAATTACTCGTCTGTATAGATCATTTAAATCTGAGGTAGCAAAACGACCACCATCTAGGGGTACAAGTGGACGTAATTCTGGTGGAATTACAGGAACCACTTTCATGATCATCCACTCCGGCTTATTCTCGCGATTCGCCTGCGACTCACGGAAAGACTCTACAACTTGTAGACGCTTTAACGCCTCAGTTTTACGTTGTTTAGAAGTCTCGGTGTTTGCCTTGTGACGTAATTCATAAGACAAGGTCTCTAAATCAATACGTTGAAGTAACTCGATCAAACATTCGGCACCCATCTTAGCGATGAATTTGTTTGGATCTGAATCTTCCAAATATTGGTTCTCTTGTGGAAGTTCATCAATAATATTTAGGTATTCTTCTTCAGTTAAGAAGTCTAGCATCTGAAGTTCTTCACCTTCAGCACCTTTTGCAATACCAGGTTGAATAACAACATAACGTTCGTAATAGATGATCATGTCAAGTTTCTTCGAGGGAAGTCCAAGAAGGTAACCTAACTTGTTTGGTAATGAACGGAAATACCAAATATGAGCAACAGGGACTACTAATGAAATGTGTCCAACGCGATCACGACGAACTTTCTTCTCTGTAACCTCAACACCACATCGGTCACAAACGATGCCGCGGTAACGGATACGCTTATATTTACCACAAGCACATTCATAATCCTTTACAGGACCGAAGATACGCTCACAGAAAAGACCATCTCTTTCAGGCTTGTGTGTACGGTAATTGATAGTTTCAGGCTTCAATACCTCTCCTCGAGATGCCCCAAGGATAGATTCGGGTGAAGCAAGACCAATCGAAATCTTATTAAATCTTTGCTCAGTTGTATCGTTAACTCTAGCCATAATAACGTAAAGCTTTGTTTAATTAATGTTTAGAATTATTCTTCGAGACGAATGTCGAGTCCTAATCCTTTTAATTCGTGCATAAGAACGTTGAATGATTCAGGCAGACCAGGCTCTGGCATAGTCTCCCCTTTCACAATCGCTTCATAGGTCTTCGCACGACCTACTACGTCATCCGATTTAACGGTTAAGATTTCTCTTAGCGTAGAAGAAGCTCCATAAGCTTCAAGTGCCCACACCTCCATTTCACCGAAACGCTGACCTCCGAACTGTGCCTTACCACCAAGTGGTTGCTGAGTAATCAGAGAGTATGGTCCGATTGAACGTGCGTGCATCTTATCATCAACCATGTGGCCCAGTTTAAGCATGTAGATCACACCAACCGTTGCTGGTTGATCAAAACGCTCTCCAGTTCCACCGTCGAATAAATAAGTATGTCCGTATCTAGGAATACCGGCTTCATCAGTTAAAGCATTGATCTCGTCAATGTTCGCTCCATCAAAGATTGGAGTAGCATATTTTTGACCTAATTTTTGACCTGCCCAACCAAGAACAGTCTCATAGATCTGACCAATGTTCATACGAGAAGGTACCCCAAGTGGGTTAAGTACGATATCTACAGGTGTACCGTCTTCTAGGAAAGGCATATCCTCGTCACGAACAATACGTGCAACGATACCTTTGTTTCCGTGACGACCTGCCATCTTATCACCTACTTTCAGCTTACGCTTCTTAGCGATATAGACTTTAGCAAGTTTCATGATACCTGCAGGTAACTCATCTCCGACAGAAATGGTAAACTTATCTCTTCTAAGGTTTCCTTGAAGATCGTTAAGCTTAATCTTATAGTTGTGAAGTAGATCTGCAACAAGCGCATTTACAGGCTCATCAACCGTCCAGCTTCCACCTACAAGGTGAGCGAAATCTTCAACTGCGTGAAGCATTTTAAGTGTGTACTTTTTACCTTTTGGTAAAACCTCTTCACCTAAATCATTAAGAACTCCCTGAGAAGTCTTACCATTTACGATAGTGAATAGTTTCTCTACCAAACGGTCTTTCAACTCTTGGAATTTAACTTCGTATTCAAGCTCTAAGGCTTGGATAGCGTCCTTCTCTTCAGAACGTTTACGCTTATCCTTAACACTTCTCGCGAATAACTTCTTGTCAATTACTACACCTCTAAGTGATGGTGAAGCTTTTAATGAGGCGTCTTTTACATCTCCAGCCTTATCACCGAAGATGGCGCGAAGTAGTTTTTCTTCCGGAGTCGGATCAGATTCACCTTTAGGGGTAATCTTACCGATTAGGATATCACCAGGCTTAACTTCTGCTCCAATACGAATCATTCCGTTTTCGTCAAGGTCTTTAGTAGCCTCTTCAGAAACGTTAGGAATATCGTTGGTAAGTTCTTCAGCACCTAGTTTGGTATCTCTAACTTCAAGGGCATACTCGTCTACATGAATCGATGTAAAAATATCTTCACGAACAACACGCTCAGAGATCACGATCGCATCCTCGAAGTTGTAACCCTTCCAAGGCATGAAGGCAACCTTCATGTTTCGACCTAAAGCAAGTTCCCCTTTTTCAGTCGCGTAACCTTCACAAAGTACTTGACCTTTTTCTACACGATCTCCACGAGATACAATCGGTTTAAGGTTGATACTCGATCCTTGGTTCGTCTTTCTGAATTTAATGAGGTTGTACTCTTTCTCATCGTCATCAAAAGAAACTAAACGTTCTTCATCCGTCTTAGTGTACTTAATAACGATACGTTCTGAGTCTACGTATTCAACAACACCATTACCCTCTGCATTAATAAGTACTCTTGAGTCTTTAGCAACTTGACGCTCTAAACCAGTTCCGACAATTGGAGATTCAGGACGTAAAAGTGGTACCGCCTGACGCATCATGTTTGATCCCATCAGTGCACGGTTTGCATCATCGTGCTCAAGGAAAGGAATTAGCGATGCTGAAATAGATGCAATCTGGTTGGGTGCCACATCAGTGTAGTGAATTTCTTCTGGAGAAACTACAGGGAAATCACCCTCCATACGAGCAATTACCTTATCTGCTTCAATCGTACCATCGGCTTTCATCGGAATGTTAGCCTGCGCGATCAAACGCTCTTCTTCTTCCTCTGCACTTAGGTAAGTGAAACCAGATAAATCTACTTTCCCGTTTTCAACTTTACGGTAAGGAGTCTCAAGGAATCCCATGGTATTCACCTTAGAGAATACCGACATTGATGAAATAAGACCGATGTTTGGACCTTCAGGAGTCTCAATCGGACATAATCTACCGTAGTGGGTGTAGTGAACGTCACGAACCTCGAAACCAGCACGCTCACGTGAAAGACCACCAGGCCCTAGGGCAGATAATCTACGCTTGTGAGTAATCTCAGCAAGTGGATTCGTTTGATCCATGAATTGAGAAAGCTGATTCGTTCCAAAGAACGAGTTGATCACCGATGAAAGCGTCTTCGCATTGATCAAATCAATAGGAGTAAACACTTCGTTGTCGCGAACATTCATTCGTTCTCTAATGGTTCTAGCCATACGAGCTAAACCAACGCCGAACTGTTGTGAAAGTTGTTCTCCAACGGTTCGAACACGACGGTTTGAAAGGTGATCAATATCATCAATCTCTGCCTTAGAATTAATCAGCTCGATCAGATACTTAATGATCGTAATGATATCCTCTTTAGTTAGGACTTGCTTATCCATCTCGATATCAAGACCTAACTTCTTGTTCATTCTATAACGACCTACTTCTCCAAGATTATAACGTTGATCAGAGAAGAATAGTTTATCGATAATACCACGAGCGGTTTCCTCATCTGGCGGCTCGGCATTTCTCAATTGACGATAAACATGCTCAACAGCTTCTTTTTCAGAGTTTGTTGGGTCTTTTTGTAGGGTATTGTGAATAATTGCGTATTCAGCTTGAGCGTTGTTTTCCTTGTGAAGAAGAATCGTTTTCACATCAGCCTCAATAATCATATCAAGGTGTTCTTTCTCTAAAATCGTGTCACGATCTAAAACAATCTCGTTACGCTCAATCGATACTACCTCTCCTGTATCCTCATCCACGAAATCTTCGTGCCAAGTATTTAATACACGAGCAGCAAGTTTACGACCGAGAACTTTCTTAAGACCAGTCTTCGAAACCTTAACCTCCTCAGAGAGATCAAAAATCTCAAGAATGTCCTTATCGCGTTCGTAGCCAATCGCTCTAAAGAGTGTAGTAACCGGTAATTTCTTTTTACGGTCAATATAAGCGTACATAACACCATTGATATCCGTAGCAAATTCAATCCATGAACCTTTGAAAGGAATAACACGGGCTGAATATAATTTGGTTCCGTTAGCGTGAACCGATTGACCAAAGAATACACCCGGAGAACGGTGAAGTTGAGAAACAATCACACGCTCTGCACCGTTAATCACGAAGGTTCCAGAAGGTGTCATGTAAGGAATAGTTCCTAAGTAAACATCCTGAACAATCGTCTCGAAGTCTTCGTGCTCTGGGTCAGTACAATAAAGTTTTAAACGTGCTTTTAGCGGCACACTGTAGGTAAGCCCTCTCTCGATACACTCTTGAATGTTGTAACGGGGTGGATCAACGAAATAATCCAAAAACTCAAGAACAAACTGATTTCTTGTGTCTGTAATTGGAAAGTTTTCCATGAAGGTGTTAAAAAGACCTTCATTACCTCTAGCGTCCGACTTAGTTTCTAATTGAAAGAAATCTTGAAAGGATTTGATTTGAATATCTAAGAAGTCTGGATATTCAGGGATGCTCTTTGCAGATGCGAAATGTACTCTTTCGGTTTGTTTTGTAACCATCTAACGGACAATTTATAGTCAAAAAAAGTATTATAAGTCGACCTTATTTCAAAGGCCCTAACAACCTAGGTTGTTTAAAACAGGCGAAGGTCTAACCAACTTTCGTTGGATAGACCTTTGCCTAATAAGCTATGGAAGTATTACTTAAGCTCAACCTCAGCACCAGCCTCTTCAAGAGATTTTTTGATACCTTCAGCTTCGTCTTTAGAAACACCTTCTTTAACTGGTTTTGGAGCTCCGTCAACTACTTCTTTAGCTTCTTTCAGTCCAAGACCTGTTAATTCTTTTACAAGCTTAACAACCGCAAGTTTAGAAGCACCTGCTGACTTAAGAATTACGTCAAATTCTGACTTTTCTTCTCCACCAGCAGCATCTCCACCACCAGCAGCAGGACCAGCAACAGCTACAGCTGCAGCTGCAGGCTCGATACCGTACTCCTCCTTAAGGATGTTAGCTAATTCATTAACCTCTTTTACAGTTAGGTTAACCAGTTGTTCTGCGAAATCTTTTAAATCTGCCATTTTTCTATCGTTTAATAAAGTTTAAAATATTGTGTATTGAGTGCGTACAAATTATCGTTCAGAAAGGGTTTGAATAATACCCGCAAGCTTACCGCCACCTGATTTAAGACCAGATACAACGTTTTTCGCTGGGCTCTGAAGAAGCGTGATGATATCACCGATAAGTTCTTCCTTAGACTTGATGCTAACCAGCGTATCAAGTAGGTCGTCACCGATGTAAACCGATTCTTCAATGTAAGCTCCTTTTAAAACGGGCTTCTTCGATTTCTTTCTGAAATTCTTGATCAATTTAGCCGGACCGTTACCAGCCTCAGCAATCATCATTGAGGTTTCACCTTTAAGGATCGTAGTTAAATCACCAAAATCCTTATCTGAAGCCTCCATTGCCTTTGCAAGCAATGTATTCTTAACTACTGTAAGTGAAATATTTGCCTTAAAGCAAGATCTTCTTAAATCAGCAGTAGTAGCCGCATCTAAACCTGAAATATCAGTAAGATAGATCGTAGTGCTTGATGCTAACTTCTCTTTAAGTTGTTCTATAGCTAGTGCTTTTTCTTCTCTAGTCATGTCGTAAGTTCTTAAGTACTTAAATGGCTTTTGGGTCAAGTGGAATACTCGGACTCATCGTTGAAGAAATATGTACACTCTTCATGTAAACCCCTTTAGCAGCAGCAGGCTTCATTCGGTTTAAAGTATCTAAAAGCTCTTTAGCGTTGTCTGCAATCTTATCAGCTTCGAACGAAACCTTTGCAATTGCAGCGTGAACGATACCCGCTTTATCTACTTTAAAATCAATTTTACCTGATTTAACTTCAGTAACCGCTTTGGCGACATCCATAGTAACCGTTCCTGTTTTTGGGTTCGGCATAAGACCACGAGGTCCTAATACACGACCTAAAGGTCCTAATTTACCCATAACAGCAGGCATAGTGATGATCACATCAACATCTGTCCAACCTGATTTAATTTTGTCTAGATACTCATCTAAACCAACATAATCAGCGCCCGCTTCTTTAGCCTCTGCTTCTTTGTCAGGTGTTACTAATGCTAAAACACGAACGTCTTTACCTGTACCGTGAGGTAGGGTAACAACGCCACGAACCATTTGATTAGCTTTACGTGGATCTACTCCAAGTCGTACTGCTAGATCAACAGATGCATCAAAATTTGTTTTGGTAATCTCTTTAACTAAAGCTGCGGCTTCGGTAAGTGAGTAAAGCTTAGAACTATCAATTAGTGCTCTAGCTTCTTTTTGTTTTTTTGTCAATTTTCCCATTACGTCAGTCGTTTATTAAAAAGGTTTAGTTCCAGAAACTTTGATACCCATGGATCTTGCTGTACCAGCAATCATCATCATCGCAGACTCGACAGTGAAGGCATTTAAATCTACCATCTTGTCTTCTGCAATTCCTTTGATTTGATCCCAAGTAACCGAAGCAACTTTAGAACGATTTGGTTCACCTGAACCTTTTTTAACTTTTGCTGCTTCCAATAGCTGAACGGCCGCCGGAGGTGTTTTTACCACAAAGTCGAAAGACTTATCAGTATAAACATTGATAACAACCGGTAAAACTTTACCAGCTTTATCCTGGGTTCTAGCATTAAACTGCTTACAGAACTCCATGATGTTTACACCTGCGGCACCTAAGGCGGGTCCAACCGGTGGCGATGGGTTCGCAGCACCTCCCCTAACTTGTAGCTTAACTACTTTACCTATTTCTTTTGCCATAATTAATAATTAATCGTTTGCCGTTGCATTGTTGGAAGCGATACAACTGAGCGATTATGTAACATTTATATTTTCTCTACTTGTAAATAACTCAATTCAAGAGGGGTTCTTCTACCAAAAATCTTCACCATTACCTCTAGTTTGCGCTTTTCTTCGTTGATTTTCTCAATAGTTCCATTGAAACCATTGAAAGGACCATCAACCACCTTAACTGTTTCACCAAGTACAAACGGAATAGCAACATCATCAGCATTGAGTGACAATTCGTCCACTTTACCTAGCATTCGGTTAACTTCAGATTTACGTAAGGGTACAGGATCTCCACCTTTAGTTTCACCTAAGAAACCAATGACATTCGTAATCGAACGAATAACGTGTACCATCTCACCACCTAAATTCGCCTTGATCATGATGTATCCAGGGAAATAGGTACGTTCTTTTTGAATTTTCTTACCGTTACGGATTTGAACTACTTTCTCAGTAGGAACAAGAACATCTTCTAGATAATCACTCAAACCTTGGCGCTCCACCTCAGATTGAATGTAACCACTAATCTTATTTTCTTGTCCGCTTACCGCACGAACCACATACCATTTCTTTTCGAGTACCTCTGACATTGTTGTGCTTCGTTATTATTTGATCAAACTAAAGTATACCTGAATCAAACGGCTAAATACAGAGTCAACCCCCCAAGTCAATAGGGCAAAAAGGATTGAGAACACTGCTACAGTAACCATAAGGCTAGATGATTCTTGACGTGACGGCCAAGAAACCTGGTTCTTTAATTCCTCTACTGATTCTTTGATATAATTAATCATCTTTTATCGTCTATATAATTGAGGCTAGGCCCCGTATTACTTGCACGGGAGGAGAGACTCGAACTCCCGACACCTGGTTTTGGAGACCAGTGCTCTACCAACTGAGCTACACCCGTTTGTATGTACACTAAAAGGTATCCTTAAACAGGACACCCTTTAGCGCATACACTATTGTAAACTAGAACTTAGTCTAGAATTTCAGTTACCTGTCCTGCACCTACAGTTCTACCACCTTCACGGATAGCGAAACGTAGACCAACGCTTAGTGCGATTGGCTGAATAAGGTCAACAGTAATAGTAAGGTTATCACCTGGCATTACCATCTCAACACCATCAGGAAGGTTGATGTTACCTGTTACGTCAGTTGTACGTACGTAGAACTGAGGACGGTAGTTGTTGTGGAATGGAGTGTGACGTCCACCTTCTTCTTTTTTAAGGATATAAACCTCAGCTTTGAACTTAGCGTGTGGTTGTACTGAACCTGGCTTACAGATTACCATACCACGCTTGATATCAGATTTCTCAATACCACGAAGAAGTAGACCTACGTTATCTCCAGCCTCACCACGGTCAAGGATCTTACGGAACATCTCTACCCCAGTGATTGTAGATGAAAGTTTCTCAGCTCCCATACCGATGATATCAACTGCATCACCAGTGTTTGCAACACCAGTTTCGATACGTCCTGTAGCTACAGTACCACGACCAGTAATTGTAAATACGTCTTCGATAGGCATTAGGAATGGCTTATCTACGTCACGAGCAGGAAGTTCAATCCAGTTATCTACAGCTTCCATAAGCTCCATAACTGTATCTACCCACTTTTGCTCGCCATTAAGAGCACCTAGTGCAGAACCCATAATTACAGGTCCATTATCACCGTCATACTCATAGAATGATAAAAGCTCACGAACTTCCATCTCAACTAGTTCAAGTAGCTCTTCGTCATCTACCATATCCACTTTGTTCATGAATACAACGATACGAGGAATACCTACCTGACGACCAAGAAGGATGTGCTCACGAGTTTGTGGCATAGGACCATCAGTAGCAGCAACTACCAAGATAGCACCGTCCATCTGAGCAGCACCAGTTACCATGTTCTTTACGTAATCCGCGTGACCTGGACAGTCAACGTGAGCGTAGTGACGGTTCGCTGTAGCGTACTCTACGTGTGAAGTGTTAATTGTAATACCACGTTCTTTTTCTTCAGGAGCGTTGTCGATCGAGTCGAAGCTACGCAATTCTGATAAACCTGCATTTGCAAGTACAGTGGTGATCGCTGCAGTAAGAGTAGTCTTACCGTGGTCTACGTGCCCAATAGTACCAATGTTAAGGTGGGGTTTCGACCGGTCAAATGTTTCCTTTGCCATTGTTAATGAATTTAATCTTAGTTTATATTAGTGTATAATCTTAAAAAAACACATACCCTCCTTAACGGGAGCGTAGCGCTATAATTAATTCTTTTATTTGAGCCAATGACGGGATTTGAACCCGTGACCTCTTCCTTACCAAGGAAACGCTCTACCCCTGAGCTACACCGGCCTAATGTTTCCTTTTAAAGCAAGAGCATTGAAACTCTTTGTAATATTTTGAGCGGGAGACCGGGTTCGAACCGGCGACATTCAGCTTGGAAGGCTGACGCTCTACCAACTGAGCTACTCCCGCATTTCGTCTACATTAGACGTATATTTCATTATTTCAATTTGTGGGGAGAGCAGGATTCGAACCTGCGAAGGTAAAAACCAACAGATTTACAGTCTGTCCTCGTTGGCCGCTTGAGTATCTCCCCGGCACTGTTGGGATCACTCCCCCTTTTTGATATTGGAGCCGGTGGAGGGACTCGAACCCACGACCTGCTGATTACAAATCAGCTGCTCTAGCCAGCTGAGCTACACCGGCGTCAAACGCCTTTTTCCAACAAAAAAAAGTCCGCTATTTCTAACGGACTGCAAATGTAGAGAATATTTTTTTTTATCAAAACAAATTCTAACAAATTTCTATCATCAAAAACCTCTGATTTGCTTTTTCTTTTTGACCATACGTTCAAGGGCATGAACTCCTTGATCTGCAGACTGCTCAAAGGTTCTAGCAAACTTTCTTACTAGCAACTTGCCTTTAGGGACAACTAACTTAATCTCTGTTAGCTTATTAGACTTCTGTTTCGTGTTTTCAACCTTTAAAAAAACCTCAGCCTCAAGAATACGACCATAAAATCGTTCGAGCTTCTCAAGTCTTTTGTCTATGAAGGTTTTGAGCTTTGCATCAGCTTTAAAGTTGACGGCATGAAATTGTACAACCATAAGTTTGACTTTTTGGGGCGAACCCTGTTTTACTTATGAAGAAGATTGATTACCGCGCGGATGCGAAGACTGATAAATCATTTTTAGCTCCTCAATACTGCTATGGGTGTAAACCTGGGTGGCAGCCAAACTACTATGGCCTAACAACTCCTTAACGGTATTCAGGTCAGCTCCGCGATTTAACAAATGCGTCGCAAACGTGTGTCGAATCATATGCGGACTCTTCTTCTGCTTAACCGACACACTTTTAAGATAGTCATTTATCTTACGGTATACAAATTTTGGATACAGTTCTTGTCCTCTATCCGTGACGAGCAAAGAAGAAAAAGTAGAGGTCTTAAACTTTGCTCTTCTCTTCTCGACATAGTCTTTTATTAAACCAACAGTAGAAGGCATTAATGGAAGTAATCGCTCCTTTCCTCCTTTACCATAAATTTTGACTGTGCGTGCACTAGTATCCAAATCTCGATCTCTGATACCAATAAGTTCACTCCGACGAACTCCAAGAGTGTAAAGCAATTCCACAATTAATAGATCTCTCAACTTTTCGAAAGAATCCGAATCACCAGAATGATTAAAATGATTAAATAAATTTTGAATCTCATCCTCAGAAAAGGGAACCGAAACCTTTTTAGGCTGCTTTAGAGCCTTATGGTTGCCTAACGGATGACTGTCAATGACAGATTTACTTAAGAAATAAGAATAGAATCGACGAAGCGCACTTACCTTTCTGTTGATCGTTCGAGGATTGAGATCTAGACTGCTTAAATAGACGATAAAATTTCGCAGCAAGGAATAGTCGAGCTCGGTGAGTCTTGAAAACTGATCTACCGTCAGCTCAAAATACTCGAAGGCTTGAGTAAGGTCAGAATAGTACGAAGAATACGTATGCTGAGAATATTTCTTCTCATGTTTTAGAAAATTCACAAAGTCGTCGATTTCGTACATAAACCTGAAAATAAAAAAAGCCTGCAAATGCAGGCTTTATTATTCTAAAATTCTTTGGACTATAGCGCTTCTTGATCGCGTAATCCTTGAATGTATTGAGCTTTTTGTAACTGCTCGCGCTTACGTACCGACTTCTTAACGAATTGCTGACGGCTTCTTAGCTGACGCATGGTACCTGTTTTGTCGAATTTACGCTTAAAACGCTTTAGCGCTCTATCGATGTTTTCACCTTCTTTTACTGGAATAATTAGCATAATACTTGCACCTCCTTTCAATTACGGCTGCAAATATACGATTAAAGTCGAATGCCGCTAATCTTTAAGTATATTTTTTGCAATTACAACTTTCTGTATTTCAGTCGTTCCCTCTCCGATAGTACAAAGCTTTGCATCTCGATAGAATTTTTCAACGGGGTAATCTTTTGTGTATCCATACCCACCATGAATTTGTATCGCTTCATTGGCAACACGAACACAAAGTTCTGAGGCATACATCTTACTCATGGCTGAATGCAATGTCATTTTTCGTCCCTCATTCTTTAGATAGGCTGCTTTGTGTAATAGCAACTCTGCCGCTTCAATTTCAGTAGCCATGTCGGCCAGCTTAAATGAAATTCCTTGAAAACTCGATATCGGTTTACCAAATTGCTCGCGTTCTTTAGAATACTTCAAAGCGGCCTCATAGGCTCCTTTAGCAATACCTAAGGACAAGGCTCCAATAGAGATCCGACCCCCATCAAGAATCTTCATCGATTGTATAAAACCCTCTCCTAGTTCACCAAGACGCTGATCATCACTAATTCTACAATTATCGAAGATGATTTCTGCCGTCTCACTTGCTCGCATTCCTAACTTATCCTCTTTCTTACCACTGGTAAATCCAGGCATTCCTTTTTCTAAAATAAAAGCAGTCATTCCGTGATAATCTCCTTTTTCACCAGTACGAGCAATAACCACAGCTATATCACCGCTTTTACCGTGAGTTATAAAATTCTTAGACCCGTTAAGCACCCAATGATCACCATCTTTGACGGCGGTTGTATTCATACCTCCTGCGTCAGATCCGGTATTGTGTTCTGTCAATCCCCAAGCGCCAATATGTTCACCTGAGGCTAACTTGGGCAAATAGCGCTTTTTCTGATCCTCACTTCCGAAAGAAAGAATGTGATTGGTGCATAGTGAATTATGTGCAGCGATAGATAAGCCAATAGAAGGGTCTACTTTAGAAATTTCTTCGATTATTGCTATATACTCGTGATATCCTAACTCTGATCCACCGTAGGCTTCAGGCACCAAAATACCCATAAACCCCATATTTCCTACCTCGCGTAGCACCTCAACCGGAAAGTACTGGGTTTCATCCCACTCTCTTACTTTATCGGTTAAGAACTGTTCTGCAAAATTACGAGCAGCGTCTGCAACCATTTGTTGTTCTTCTGTACGATCAAAATTCATCATGAGCGAATACCTATAAAAATGGACGTTGTATTAATAAGTCAAATATACGAGAAGCTTTTTATTTTTGTTTAACGTTTTTAATAAAAGGTTAGTCACAAATTCTTTACTCCCCAAACCCTCTGGTCGATTTCTCAAACTGATTAACCACTCGATCTCTGATTGGCTAAGATAGGGCAATGTACCGAGTTCTTCCTTAGAGGCCAATCTTATATTCATAGGAATTATAGTGTCTGACTTTATTTCAAAAGCCTCTTTAATTCGATCTACAACGACAGAATCTAAACCATACACCCGGTATACTTGATTGATATCAGAGTACCCATTTAAAGATTGACCGTACTTTATGATCCGCTCAGATAAAACCGGGCCAATGCCTCGAATCATTTTCAGATCTGTTGCTGTTGCCCTATTAAGGTCTTTCTTGTAAATTGGATTGTTTGAGGTAGTTATTTTATCAGTTCCGGTAGCGATTTGAATGTCTTCTGTCTGAGTGGTGTCTATCACCTTTTTACCCTCAGAACTGACCTCAAATCGATCCGGGTTGAAAATAACTTGGTCATATCCCTCTGTGAGGAGGGAATGGAGAGACTTGATTACGCATAAAACAAGCAGTAAAAAAAGAACCCCTTTTCGTTCTTCATTAGAGATACGAAAAGGGGTTCGTTTCGGATTCAATGAGTTTAACTCTTAATCGCCTTTAGATAGCGTTTCAACTGCTGTTTCACCTCAGGGAACAAGAAGTATAATCCTACCATATTGGGGAACACCATTGCAAAGATCATTGCATCTGAGAAGGCCCAAATCGAATCCATACTTGCAGCAGCCCCAATAATGATAAATACAAGGAATAAGAATTTATACGTTAAATCCATTACCTGACCTCTTCCGAATAAGAACTTCCATGACTGAAGACCGTAGTAGGACCACGAAATCATCGTAGAAACCGCAAATAAAACCACTGCGATAGTAAGGAAGACATTAGAGTAAGGAATATAATTAGCGAATGCTTTAGAGGTAATTCCTGCACCTTCATAAGGCATACCATCAATTAAAACAACACCCGTACCATCACCTCCGTAATCAAAAACACCACCCATATTGTAAATAACAATAACTAGTGCTGTCATTGTACATATTAGAACCGTATCAATAAATGGCTCTAATAAGGCCACTAAACCTTCAGACGCCGAATAGTTGGTCTTAACCGCAGAGTGAGCAATCGAAGCTGAACCCGCACCTGCTTCATTTGAGAAGGCCGCACGTCTAAATCCAATCAAAAGAACACCGATAACCCCTCCAACTCCAATAGCCTTCGGTTTAAAAGCCTCAGTTATAATTTGAGAAATTGCATCATCTACAAGGGCAAAGTTTGAGCCGATAATATAAAGACAAGCCAGAATATACATTACAGCCATTAAGGGTACTACCTTTTCAGTTACCGAAGCAATTCGTTTAATACCACCTATAATAATTACACCAACCACGGCCGCAATCACAAGACCAATAATAGTACCCGCCATAGTGCTGTCTAGTCCAAATAATTCTTTAATGACAATGGTAGCCTGGTTCGATTGAGCAGCATTGCCTCCACCAAAAGATCCACCAATACAAAATACAGCAAATAAGGCCGCGACCACTTTACCAAGTTTAGCGAAACCTTTATTCGACAAACCTTTCTTTAAAAAATACATAGGCCCACCGTAAACTGTTCCGTTTTCATCAACATCACGATATTGAACACCCAAGGTGCATTCCACAAACTTAGTAGACATACCTAACAGACCGCAAATGATCATCCAAAAGGTGGCTCCAGGACCTCCGAGAGCAATAGCTAAAGCTACCCCAGCAATATTACCATTACCTACCGTTCCTGATACCGCTGTTGCTAATGCTTGAAAGTGACTAACCTCTCCTTCTTGACTTTCATCTCTAATCGTACCCGTAACATCACCATCGACAATATTTACTTCAGATTTTTCGGCTCCGTGACCCTCCGTTTCTAAATCGTCGTATTTTCCACGAACCACGTTAATAGCTGTACCGAAGTATCTGATATTAGGGAAACCGAAATAAAGGGTGAAAAATAGCGCACTTCCTACAAGAAGAATGAGTACGAATGGAGTACCTAACACCTCAAAAAAGACTACGCTAGTAACAAAGTCAGAGAAAGGCTTAAAGGCTTCGTCAATACGACGATCTAAACCTTTTTCCTGAGCGCTTAACGCACTACTACTCAACACAAAAAACATAAAAGCTAGCAGTCGAAGAGAACGAACCATAAAATTTCTTTGGATTTTTATATTCACAAAGCGCTCAAGTTGCTAAAAAATTTACGATTAAGCAACGAATACTTTAAAAAACAAAGAAAGAAAATAGCACTGCAATCTGTATTCAGATCCTCATTTAAAGATCGAAAACCGAACTGCGCTTAGTATAAATAAGGTCCTTTATTCTCAACCAAAAGGCTACAAAAAGATATAAGGCAAAGCCAAATCCTAAGGTGATAAAGGTGAGATATATGAAGGTTAAACGAATCACTCTAGGTCGAATCCCCCAAGAATCTCCGATTCGTTGACAAACTTTAAATCCCCACAATTGCAAGGTGTAGATAAACTGTGTCAAAGGCTTAATTATACAAGTTCACCTTCCCACTCCATCATTCCGCCTACTAAGTTGTAAGCGTTTTCGATTCCTTGAGATCTGAGAATAGCACAGGCTTGACCTGAACGGTTTCCCGAGCGACAGTAAACAAAGTAAGAAGCATTTTTATCAAAGCTAGCCACTGCATCCATGAATCCTTGCGGATTGAAAATATCGTGATTGATGGCTCCCTCAACCTTACCTGAAGCTACTTCATCGGCAGTTCTAACATCTAGGATAACTGCATTATCCGTTGATTCAAGCTTTTCGATCCACTCTTGTTGTGATAAATTCATGCTGCGTAATTTTATTTTTTTTCAAAGATAGAAGTATTCGATAATGTCTTTTGTAACTCAAGTTGCGCAATTCCCAAATCGCGATAATTCAAAGGCGCGTCAAAAAACAAGCGCTTATCTCCCTCAATCATCAAAGTGACAGGAATTGACATCAACTTCCACTTTTCACTCACCCTAAATCGCCAGTTTAAATCAGCTTCGGGTTCGATTAAAAATACTTGACTTTCGATACCCAACTCTTCAATAACTTGAGGAACCTTGCTATCCCAGACTGACTTTCGATCTAGACTTACAAAGATCAATTTAACCTCAGGCTGATCCTTGGCAAATCTTTCAAAATCTGGCATTTCTTTTAGGCAAGGGGTACACCAAGTGGCCCAGAAATTATAAATCGTCAATTGCTCTGTTTCCACTGATAGTAAAGAAATCAATTCATCTACGGACAATGAAACTGGTGAATCAGCCGTCTCTTTGGGAGAGCAAGAAACTAAAGAGAAGGTTATAAAAACAAATACTAAGAATAGACGCATATTTAGAACAGAATGCATTTCAATAACTTTGTCAAAAATATGCAAAATGAAAAGAGAAGAAATACTAAACAATCTAGGTTGGCGATATGCCACCAAAAGATTTGATCGGGAAGAGTCGATTGACGAAAAGGATTATCAAACAGTTAAAGAAGCCATTCGACTGGCACCCACTTCCTACGGCTTACAGCCCTTTAAAGTTATAGAAATTGAAGACCGTGAAACGCGCACTCAGCTGCAAGCGGCTGGATACGGACAAAAACAAATTGTAGACGCCTCTAGACTGATGGCTATTGCTAGCTTAAAACGTTTTGACAACGATCTTATTGATCGATACATTAATCTCAGTATGGAAACTAGAGGACTTACAGAAGATCAGGTTTCTGGATACCGTAACTTCATGAAAGGAGTTTTTAGCCAATGGTCTGAGGAGGCAAAAAAATCTTGGTCAGAGAAACAAGCTTATCTCGCTTTAGGCTTTGGAATGTTAGCCGCAGCTGAGTTGAAAATCGATACCTGTGCCCTTGAAGGGATTGATGTACAAGAGGTAAATAAAATTCTTCAACTAGAAGCCTCAGAGTATCATGTATCTGTATTATTGGCTTTAGGTAAAAGAGCTGAAGAAGATCAAAATCAACATTTAAAAAAGGTGCGTTTAGAAACTTCCGTTTTATTTGAAACGATATAAATTCTAAATGTGCTTTTAATTAAATGTCAAGCATTGTATATTTGGAGCAATGATTCAAACAAGAACAAATAACAACTGGTGGAGATCGTCGTAGTAATGCGATGATTATCGGCTATAGATATATGTAAAGGCCTGTCATCGCGACAGGCCTTTACTATTTTTTAATAATTATGAAATTGAAAAAATTCGAATTTACGAGCACCTTCGAAAAGATCATGGCAGATACGCTTACACCGGTAAGTGTTTATTTAAAACTCCGAGATCATTTTCCGGGAAGTATCCTTCTCGAAAGTAGCGATTATCACACTAACGACAATAGTTTTTCGTACATCTGTTGCAAGCCCGTAGCGTCGATTTCATTGCACAACGAAACGTTAACCAAAACCTTCCCCGATCAATCTGAGGAAGTGACCTCGCTGAGTGAATCAAATACCTTACTTGACGAAATCGATGGGTTTAGTAAACAATTTAAAGGGGAACGTCTTCCTTTTAAGTTTATAACCAATGGATGGTTCGGATACACCAGCTACGACAGTGTTCGTTACTTTGAAAACCTACCCGATTACAAGACTGATAAACCAGGTCAAGACATACCTGATATCTACTATGCGCTTTATCAAAATATTATAGCCATTGATCATTTCAAAAACGAGGCCTACCTAATATGTCATTCGTATAACGATAGTACACCTAATATCGAAGAAATTAAGGCACTACTAGCCGTTGAGTCCTTGAGTACCTATCCGTACAAAAATTTAGGAGAAAAAGAGGCTAATATAAGTGATGAGTCATTTAAAGATTTAGTAGTTAAAGCTAAAGAACACTGTAAGCGTGGGGATGTATTCCAATTAGTACTATCAAGACAAACTTCTCAAGCTTTTCAGGGAGATGAATTCAACGTCTATCGCGCCCTTCGATCCGTTAACCCTAGTCCCTACTTGTTTTATTTCGACTACATCAACTTCAAACTTTTTGGTTCTTCACCCGAGGCCCAGCTCATTGTTCAAGAGGGTCAAGCTGAAATTCATCCTATTGCAGGAACTTACAAACGTACTGGAGACGATGAGAAGGATGCAGAACTTGCCAAGAAATTAGCTGCAGATCCAAAAGAAAATGCGGAGCACGTCATGCTTGTTGACTTAGCGCGAAATGATTTAAGCCGAAACGGTCACGCGGTTGAAGTTAAAACCTATCGCGAAGTTCAATTTTTCTCTCATGTTATTCACCTAGTCTCTAAAGTAACCGCAAAGAAAACAGAAGGTACTTCGACCCTGCAACTAATGGCAGATACCTTCCCCGCGGGTACGTTGAGTGGAGCTCCCAAGCCAATGGCGCTGAAACTAATTGATAAGTACGAATCCACTCGAAGAGGCTTTTATGGAGGTGCTATTGGGTTCTTCGACTTTGACGGCAATTACAATCATGCCATTTTAATTCGGAGCTTTCTAAGTAAGAATAACAAATTATACTATCAAGCCGGCGCCGGTATAGTAGCTAGCTCAGACGAAGAAAGTGAATTGCAAGAAACCTATAATAAACTTGGGGCCCTTCAAAAGGCACTGGAACTTGCCGAAAATCTAAGATAATGAGCAAAATCCTTGTCATAGACAATTACGACAGCTTCGTATATAACATCGTTCACTATTTAAGAGAACTCGGCGAAGAAGTTACGGTCAAAAGAAACGACCTATTCGAGCTAAATGAGATTTTGGAATACGATAAGGTTGTACTATCGCCAGGACCAGGAATCCCTAGTGAAGCGGGTAAATTATTAGAGGTTATTCAATTCAATAATCAATTAGAAAATTGCATTCCAATGCTTGGGATCTGTTTGGGCCATCAAGCGATTGCAGAAGTTTTTGGTGGTACGCTCAGGAACTTGTCTCAAGTTTATCACGGGATTGCAAGTAACATCAATGTTGATCCAAACACAGGATTATACCAGAATTTCGAATCTAAGCTTACGGTTGGTCGCTATCACTCATGGGTTGCAGATATCGAATCAGCACCGCTGCTCAAAGCAAATGCTTGGGATGAAGAATCGAATGTAATGAGTCTTGAGCATATCGAAAAACCGATTTGGGGTATTCAATACCATCCTGAATCGATACTAACCGATCACGGAATCGAACTTTTACAAAATTGGCTAAAAGCATGAAACAGTATTTAAATAGACTCATTCAGCACCAGCATTTGACCAAAGACGAGGCGAGAAACGTACTTGTTGAAATGGCTGAAGGAAAATTTGATCCTCATCAAGTCGCTTCTTTCCTTACGATTTATATGATGAGGCCCATTACTATAGAAGAACTAAGCGGGTTTCAAGAGGCCCTACTCGATCTTTGTCTTCCTATCAATCTCAACAATTACGACCCGATTGATCTATGCGGTACCGGCGGTGATGGTAAAGACACCTTCAACGTTTCAACACTTGCCTCCTTTGTGACGGCAGGTGCAGGCGTAGCTGTTAGTAAACACGGTAATTATGGTGTTAGTTCAGTGTGCGGAAGTAGTAACGTGATGGAACATTTAGGTATCGTATTCTGCAAGGAGGAAGATGTCCTTAAAAGGTGTCTAGACAATGCCAATATCACCGTTCTTCATGCCCCGCTTTTTCATCCGGCAATGAAAGCAGTGGCCCCCATTCGTAGAGCGCTAGGAGTTAAAACCTTTTTTAATATGCTCGGGCCCCTAGTTAATCCGGCATTTCCGAAAAAACAATTAGTAGGAGTCTTTAGCCTTGAACTAGCCCGAATTTATGGCTATCTCTACCAAAAAACCGACAAAAACTATAGCGTAATCTATGCCTTAGATGGCTATGATGAAGCATCGCTTACGGGTAATTTAAAACAGATCAACAAAACTGGAGAGCACCTATTAACTCCTGCACATTTTGGAACGAGAGCCATTGACCCAAAATTAATCGAAGGTGGTAAGGATGTGGCTTCTTCGGCAGAGCTCTTCATGAAAGTGTTGAATGGTCAAGGGACAGAACCACAAAACAAGGTGGTTATTGCCAATGCCGCACTCGCTATATCAACTGCAGAAGATATCAGTATCGAACAGGCTATTGATAAGGCTGAGGATTCATTATTTAATCGAAAAGCCCTTGGTTGTTTTGAGAGGCTGAAAAAAACATTAGCAGAGGCATGACCCCAATTTTAGAAAAAATAGTAGCACACAAGCGCCTTGAAGTTCTTTCTAGTGAACAAGCTATAAGCAGTCAGCAACTGAAAGACTCTATGTATTATCATCGAGAAACCTATTCAGCAAAGAGCGCTTTGCGTTCAGGTGGAATCATTGCAGAACACAAACGCAAATCGCCCTCAAAGAAAAGTATAAACCTTAGTAGGCCTTTAGTGGATACCATCGATCGTTATGTACGTGGAGGAGCCAGTGCCATTTCGGTACTCACTGATACGCAGTTTTTTGGCGGAAGTCTTACCGATCTTGCCCTTGCACGAGCAAGCTGTAGTCTACCTATTATTCGAAAAGATTTTATCATCTCTACCTATCAAATCGACGAAGCAAAAGCATATGGAGCAGACTTTATTTTGCTAATTGCTGCGATTCTATCACCCAACCAAATTCAAGAATTTACAGCATATGCCCACGCAATAGGATTAGAAGTGTTGCTCGAAGTACATGATAAAGAAGAGCTTTTAGCCAATAAAAATTGTCCCGTCGATTTGGTCGGTGTCAATCATCGCAACTTAAAAACTTTTGAAACAAATCTGGACTTAGGATTAGAACTACTGCCTGAAATTGACAAGAATCAAATTGCTGTGGCTGAGAGCGGTATTCATACCAAAAAGAGTTTAAAAAAATTGTGGAAAGCCGGCTTCAAAGGTTTCTTAATCGGAGAATCAATCATGAAGCATAAAGCTCCTGAAGAAGTGCTTTTCAAGTGGAATAATTGTTTGAAATAAGCTCATGAAAGTCAAGGTCTGTGGCATAACGAATCAAACCGCAATCATCGATAGTTTAGGCATTGATTATATCGGACACATCTTTTGGGAACCCTCAAAACGATATGTCAGCCCTGAACAAATCGCATTGCAACCGACTATTAACAAAAGAGTTGGGGTCTTCGTTGATGAGTCGATCCAAACCGTAATAAAAATTGCCAAAAAACTTAATCTTAAGGGGGTTCAATTACATGCTAATGAAGATGTCAAATACCTTAAAAAGTTAAAAGTCGAACTTCCCAAAACTTTGATTATCAAAGCAGTCCCTATCGCCACCACAGACGATCTGGTTCATTTAAATCAATTGGGCGAGGTGGTTGATCTATTTATTTTTGACACCAAAGGAAGACTGCCCGGTGGTAACGGAACCCAGTTCGACTGGAACATTCTATCCGATTATAAGGGTACTACCCCATTCCTTCTCAGTGGTGGTATTGGACCTGGGGATATAGAGGCGATAACCAACTTTAAAAAACAACTCAATCACCCCCAATTTATTGGGGTCGACCTCAATAGTAAATTCGAAGACTCACCTGGAGTTAAGAACGTTGAAAAACTAACTAACTTCGTGACTTCTCTAAAAAACGAAGCATGGCTATGAAAAGTTATCATGTAGATAAAGAAGGTTATTATGGAGAATTTGGGGGAGCATACATTCCTGAAATGCTCTACCCTAATACCGAAGAACTTCGCAATTCGTATCTAGAAATTACCTCTAGAGAATCCTTTAAAAAAGAGTTTGAACAGCTTTTAAGAGATTACGTGGGAAGACCTACTCCGCTCTACAAGGCAGAACGATTAAGTGATCAGTACAACACTCAAATCTACCTGAAAAGAGAAGATCTTTGCCATACAGGTGCTCATAAAGTCAATAACACCATTGGTCAAATACTACTCGCCAAAGCTTTGGGGAAAAATCGAATTATCGCTGAGACTGGAGCGGGACAACACGGTGTAGCAACGGCAACTGTTTGTGCACTTATGGGTATTGAATGTGTGGTATACATGGGAGAAATTGACATTGCACGCCAAGCTCCAAATGTAGCTCGTATGAAAATGCTAGGTGCCACAGTTAGAGCCGCAACATCAGGAAGTAAAACGCTAAAAGATGCAACTAACGAAGCCATACGCGATTGGATCAACAACCCTGTTGACACCCATTACATTATTGGTTCAGTAGTGGGGCCTCACCCCTATCCCGATATGGTGGCTCGTTTTCAATCGGTAATTTCAGAAGAGGTGAAATGGCAACTAAACGAGCTTCACGGTAGAGACTATCCAGATCATGTAGTTGCTTGTGTGGGAGGCGGAAGCAATGCTGCTGGTATTTACTACCACTATCTAGACGATCCAAGAGTCAATATCATCGCGGTTGAAGCAGCAGGAAAAGGAGTTTCTTCAGGACATAGCGCTGCAACCTCAGCGCTAGGGAAAGTAGGGATCATTCACGGTAGTAAGACCTTACTAATGCAAACGGATGATGGCCAAATCACCGAACCTTATTCTATTTCTGCTGGCCTTGACTATCCTGGGGTTGGACCCATGCACGCACACCTTTTCAAATCGGGAAGAGGACAGTTTATTTCAATTACCGATGATCATGCCATGAGTGCGGGACGTAAGCTTTCAGAATTAGAAGGTATTATTCCTGCGATAGAAACAGCACACGCCTTTGCCATTTTTGATGAACTCAATTTCAAAAAGGATGAAATCGTCGTTGTTAATCTATCGGGTCGAGGCGACAAAGATCTTCAAACCTATATTGACTATTTCAACTTATGAATCGATTAACCGAAAGACTATCTGCAGAAGGAAAGATTCTATCTATTTATGCAACGGCCGGGTTTCCGCAGTTAAAAGATACCCTCCAGGTTTTAAAAGAACTTGAAAATGCTGGGGTAGATCTCATTGAGATTGGAATGCCATTCAGCGACCCATTAGCTGATGGACCAACCATACAAGAAAGTTCAACAAAAGCTCTCATGAATGGGATGACCACAGAGCTACTTTTTGATCAACTAAAAGAAGTGCGAAATCACCTATCGATTCCGCTCATTCTGATGGGATATTTCAACCCTGTTTTACAATTCGGAGTTGAAAAATTTCTAAAAAAGGCCGCTGAAATAGGAATTGATGGAGTGATTTTACCCGATTTACCTCTTGAGGTGTATGAAAGAGAGTATAAAGATTTGTTCGAAGCTTACGGCTTATCGATGATTTTTCTAATTACACCACAGACTCCCGAGAGTCGTATTCGTCAAATTGAACAAGCAAGTACTAGCTTTATCTATATGGTAAGTACCTCGAGTACCACAGGCGCCCAAGAAGGCTTTAGCGAAGGGAGCATGGAGTACTTCAAAAGAATCGAAGCGATGAACCTTAAAGTCCCAACCGTAGTTGGCTTCGGTATTTCGAACGCTTCAAGTTACCACCAAGCCACTTCTCACTCTAAAGGTGCCATTATTGGTTCTGCATTTATCAAAGCCCTTTCAAAAGAAGGTATTGAAGGTATTCCTGCGTTCATTCGAAGTATTCGTTCTTCATCATGAAAAAACAATTTTTAAACGCACTACTATTCTGCATTATACCTGGCCTTTTACCATTCAGTAGTGAGCCTCATATCGTTGGTAAAGTAAAATGGATCTTGGGCGGAGCCTTAGGCATGCAGCCCATAGATTATTTCGACACCCTACTCCATGGTTCACCCTTTATCTACCTCATCATTGTACTAGTAAAATGGGGTAAAGTAGGTTTTCAACCAAACGCTTAAAATTAGCGGGTATAAACAGGCTGTAAAGGGTCAGTAGTTTGTGAGGCATCGAAGCGATATCCATCACTTTCAAAATGCTCAAATATCGAAAGATCGTTATCTGGGGTCTCAAGCAGAAAACGCGCCATCACACCTCTCATACGCTTTGCATAGAAAGAGATAATCTTCAGCTTTCCGTCCTTGTAATCTTTAAATTCAGGGCTAATCACTCTGCCAGAAAAGGCTTTTAAATCAATGGCTTTGCTGTACTCTTTACTCGCCAGATTGACAATCATTTCCCCGTCTGAAAGTTCATTTTCAAGATAGGTGGTTAGATTCTTACGCCAATGCTCATAAAGAGACTTGGCACCTGCTACCTCCATTTTGGTACCCATCTCTAATCGGTAGGGCTGAATCGAATCAAAAGGTCTAAGTATACCGTAGAGACCAGATAAAATCCGGATACGATCTTTTGCTGACTCGAGTTGATTCTCATTTAAAGTTAGTGCATCTAAACCTTTATAAACATCGCCATCGAAGGCAAAAAGAGCAGGTCTTGTCTCTTCACTAGTAGGATTATTCTTAAAGTGCTGGTTACGTTCAAAATTCAGAGTGGCCAGTGCATTTGACAGACTCATCAATTGCTCTAAATCGCGTACGCTTTTCTTTTTTAGGGCGTTCTGAACTTTCTCCGTCTCTTTAGAGAAAATAGGTTCAGTTCTGTAGTTGGTTGCCAGCGGAGTTTCAAAATCAAGAGATTTCGCCGGTGAGAGTAAAATTTTCATAGCTAATTATTTTATTCTATTACACCTACATAGGCTCGCCATTTCTCCAAGCAAGCCGTAAAATCTTCAGGTAAATCAGTGTTAAAAGTTAAGACTTTTTTGGTGATCGGATGTTCAAATCCTAAGGTCTTAGCGTGAAGCGCCTGACGAGGAAGCAACTTAAAACAGTTATCGACAAACTGTTTGTATTTCGTGAACGTGGTCCCTTTTAAAATTTTATCTCCTCCGTACCGTTCATCATTAAAAAGTGGGTGACCAATATGCTTCATATGGGCGCGAATTTGGTGTGTTCGACCCGTTTCTAATTGACACTGTATGAGACTAACGTAACGTAAGTCTTCTAAAACCTTGTAATGAGTAATCGCGGGTTTACCGAAACTTTCATCCTCAAAAACATCCATTTGAAGTCGATTCTTTAAGCTTCGTCCGATATGACCCTCAATAGTACCTGATGCTTCAGAAAATACCCCCCAAGCAAGGGCGATATATTCTCTGGTGGAGGTTTTGTCGAAAAACTGTCTACTCAAATGAGTCATCGCCTCTGCCGTTTTAGCTACTACCAATAATCCAGAGGTGTCTTTGTCAATACGATGCACTAGTCCAGGCCTTGAATCGCTATTGAGCGGTAAGTCTTTGAAATGATACAGTAAAGCGTTTACAAGGGTTCCTGAATAATTACCATGACCGGGGTGCACCACCATGCCGGCCGGTTTATTCACTATAAGTAATACCTCATCTTCATAAACAATATTAAGTGGGATATCTTCGGGTACTAGTAGATTTTCATAAGGCGGATGCTCAAACATCACCTGAACTTTATCCCCTGCTTTGACCTTGTAATTAGACTTTACAGGCTTTTGATTTACCCAGATGTTTCCTTCTTTAGCCGCCGCTTGGATCTTATTTCTAGTAGCGTTTTCAATAAAGTTCATAAGAAACTTATCGACGCGTAAGGGTTCCTGTCCTTTAGAGGCTTCAAAACCATAATGCTCGTGAAGCGAATCAGTATCGAGGGAATCTAGACTCATTGTATACTGTCCTTTCCATTACCCAAGACTAATAGCAGGGTATCCTTTATTGAAATTTGATTACCTACATCAACCGTCGAATCGCCGACTTTAATGCCATATACCATATCTAATCCAATGGCATCAATGTATTCTACCGAATCACTAACCGTAAAACCTAGAGATCTCAATTGACCAATAGCATTACGCCTTGTCATTTGAATCGCATCAGGAAGTGCTCTTCTGGCAAATTCAGCATCATTAAGGCTGAGATAGACCTTTCTTCCAGACTTCACATTTTTACCGGCAATAGGCAACTGTTTAATTACACCATAAGGAATGACTTCAGGATTATAAGACAGGGTGTCGTTCGCTACCCCAATAAGCTGAACATTAGTTAACGCTTCTGAGGCCTCCTCAAAACTAAGACCGCTCAAATCAGGAACTACATAGGTATCTCCGTACTGCGTGTACGACTTCAGACCCCAACTTACTCCTTGAATTAATAGTACAAGAACCACTCCAAGAATAACGAGCTGCTTTAAAAAGGAAATGGAGACCCAAAAGGATAAAAACTTTTTCATAAAGAAGAATCGAATGCAAAGATAGAAAAAGGGCTGATTTTCGTTACTTTGAGACCTGTAAGTAATAATCGATGGAAAAGCGAATAAATCTAGGAGTCATCATGGGCGGATATAGCCAAGAGAGAGAGATTTCTCTAAAGAGTGGAGCACAAGTAATGCGCCATGTAGACTCGAATCGTTTTAAGGTGTATGCCATCGACATTAGCGAGAAAGAATGGTACTGCGAAGTTGACTCAAAAAGAATCGCTATAGACCGAGCTGATTTCAGTGCCAATCTAAATGGAGAAAAGATTTCATTTGATCTCATTTTTAACGCTATTCATGGAACTCCAGGTGAAGATGGGATTCTTCAAGCTTATTTTGATCTTCTAGAGATTAAATACACGGGGTCAAACAGCTATATTTCTGCTCTTAGTTTTAACAAGAGAGATTTACTTAGCGTAACAAGCGATTTAGGTATTCCAAGAGCCAAACATCTCTCGTTGAACAAAGGTCAAACCTTATCTTCAGAAGAAATAGAAAAAATAGGGTTTCCATGCTTTGTTAAGGCGAATCGCTCAGGAAGTAGCTTTGGAGTATACAAGGTCAAATCAGAAAAAGAGTTGCATCAAGCAGTTTTAGATGTTTTCGAGATGAACGATGAGCTTATTATCGAAGAACACCTCGAAGGTATCGAGATTACCGTAGGGGTGATACCGGGAGAAAACGGTCCACAAGTATTGCCAATGACCCTGATCAAAACGGATCATGAATTCTTTGATTATAAGGCAAAGTATTTGGGAGAGAGTGAAGAAATCACCCCCGCTCCAATTGACCCATCTATCGAAGAACAACTAACGCAGTATGCCTTGAAAATCTACAAAGACTTAGGCTTCAAAGGAGCTACTAGAAGCGAGTTTATCATAAGAGAGGGAACCCCCTACCTTTTAGAGGTGAATACTACTCCAGGACTTACCGAGCAAAGTATCTTACCGCAACAGGCCAGGTGTGCCGGTATTTCAGAAGCTCTCCTTTTTGATCGTTTGATTAACGACGCTTTGTAAAGTTGTATCTTTGACCTAATGAAAAAAGCGGTATTTCCAGGCTCTTTCGACCCAATCACTATCGGTCACGAAGATATCATTCGTCGAGGTCTCGATTTATTTGATGAAATCATCGTAGCCGTAGGAGTCAATGCTGATAAGCGTTATCAATTTAATCTAGAAGAGCGACTTGCCTTTATTCAAGCTACCTTCAAAGATGACCCAAAAATCAAGGTAACTACATACCAAGGTTTAACGGTAGATTACTGCAAACAAGTTAAGGCCGATTTTATCTTAAGAGGTCTTCGAAACCCCGCAGACTTCGAATTTGAAAAAGCGATTGCTCATACCAATAGAACACTTACTGAAATTGAGACGGTATTTCTTCTAACGGCCTCAAATAAGGATTTTATCAGTTCTTCTATAGTACGGGATGTGCTTCGAAACCAGGGAGATATTAAAGCCTTTGTTCCTGAAAAGGCCTACGCCTTAATCTGTAACAAATAACTGTCTAATGTTTCGGTATGAATTTCGAAGTGCAACTTCTTGTTGTTCTTGATTTAGCCATACCACGTCTGTGATGCCCTCCTCTAACTGAGGCGAGAATGGTCCTAAATCATCAGAAGTCATTTCGTACCAGTGGGTAGTTTTCAATCTCATCTCACCCTTTCTTTTAAAAATATGGTAGGTCTTGCCGAGTTTGTACTGAATATCTAGAGAACCTATTCCTGTTTCTTCCATGACTTCACGGATGGCAGCCTCTTCTAGGCTCTCAGAAGATTCTCGCTTGCCCTTGGGCAAATCCCATTTATCATTTCTATAAATAAATAGCACTTGACCTTTGCTATTTCTAACAAGTCCACCTGCAGCAACCACTTCTTTAATTGTACTAGTCAAAAACTTAAGTGGGTTAGCGTCAGCTACTTCTGCGAAACAGGTCACTGATTTTTTCTTCGACCCTAACTCTTCAAACAGTTTTTTAAGCTCTTTCTTGGTACTTACCGGAACTCGATTTTTACGAGGCAATGAGCGGTTAGACTCAAGAATTAGCAGGCTATTATTGACGAAAACTTCGTACATTCGCGCTATGATTTTGGACAAAGAAACTGCTTATAAAACAGCCGAATTGTTGCTACAAATAAAGGCAATTCAATTGAATCCCGAAACTCCTTTTACATGGGCTTCGGGAATACAATCTCCGATTTATTGTGACAATCGACTCGCATTGTCTTATCCAGCGGTTCGAAACTTCCTTCGACAGGAGTTTGTTCGAAAAATCGAAGAGCGTTACGGTAAACCTGAAGTAATCGCCGGTGTCGCTACCGGAGCCATAGGCATCGGGATCCTAGTCGCTGAGGCGATGGGTCTCCCTTTCATTTACATTCGACCTGAAGCCAAAGGCCATGGAAGAAAAAATCAAATTGAGGGGAAAATTGATAAAGGACAAAATGTGGTGGTTATCGAAGACCTGATCTCAACAGGAAAGAGTAGTCTTAAAGCTATAGATGCCCTCGAAGATGCAGAGGTTAACATCAAAGGGATGGCCGCCATTTTTACCTATAATTTTGAAACAGCCACTTCTCAATTTAAAGAGCGTGATCTAGATGTGTTTACCTTAAGTGATTACAAGCATTTGGTTGCTTTCGCAAAAACCACAGATAAGTTTTCTGCTGAACAATTAGAACTTCTAGACATGTGGAGTGAAAACCCTCAAGCTTGGAGGAGTAATTAATAGTATTATGGAATTAAATTCACCGGTTCACACCATCAATAAATCAGCCCAGGAGGTTTTTAGTTTTCTCTCAAACGTTTCAAACTTCGAATCGATTATGCCAGAAAACAATAAGGTATTCAAGGTAATCGATGAAAACCGTTTCGCATTCGCGCTTAAAGGAATGCCCGAAATTGTCTTAGAAATCACTGAGCGCATTGAATCAGAACGAGTTACACTGGGATCAACAAACCCTCAGTTTCCTTTTTCATTACAGGCCAATCTACAGGCTATCGATACTGGATGTACGTTACAATTAAATTTCAAGGGAGAATTTAATGCGATGATCTCTATGATGATTAAAGCGCCGCTTACTCATTTCATAGAATCTCTAGCTGAGAAGGCAGCCGATCACTTCAACGCCTAAACACGCAGCATTCGTATCTCTTCAGAGGTAAAACTTAGGATTTTACCTTCATTCGAAGATAATAGCGCCAACCCTTCTTCGGTTACCCCCAATAAGGTAGCTTCGACGACCTTGTCGCCTAATTGCCATCGATGCATCTGGTTTATTCCGTACAGTTTACTATGAAATTGATCGATAGTAATCTCCTCATCTTGAAGTAAATGATTGGCTATCGAATCAGAAAGCCCATAAGCTAATGGGTCAATTGCAAAGACTCTTTGGGTTAATTCACCCATCGAAGTAGCTTTAAATTCATCATTAAAATTGACTTGATTCACGTTTAACCCAATCCCAACGATAACAAAAGAGGATTTCCCTTGCCGTAAACTTCTTTCGATTAAAATTCCCGCAATCTTACGGCCACCTGCCATAATGTCGTTTGGCCACTTGACCGATAAATCAGGAATTCCTGAAGCTTCTAAGATTTCGAGTATAGACCAGGTAATCTGCCTCATTGCTCGAAATACTGATTTAGGTGATGAACCAAAATCAGGCAAGACATAGCTTATAGTCAGGTTTTTACCGGGTTCAGAGTTCCAAGGACGCTCGAGTCTACCACGGCCACCCGTTTGATCGTTGGTATATAATGCTGAAGGAATTTCGATAACTCCCGATCGAAAAAGCGATGCAATTAAAGTGCTGGTAGAATTCGTGGCATCGACTTTGATAATATTCATTTAGAGTTATCTTTAATATTCTGAGGAGAGCTGAAAAACTAAGGCATGACAAGTTAAAATAAATTAACTTTGTGCACGAAAATTAAACCGATTGAATGCAAAAAACACAAGCGAGTACTGACGAACTTATAGCGCTAATCATCGACGGAATTGAAGATGTAAAGGGCGTTGAAATAAACTTGTTAGATTTAAGAGAAATCGAAAATACAGTTTGTGACTACTTTGTGATTTGCAACGGAACTTCGAATACGCATGTCAATGCAATCGTCTCTTCTATTCAGAAGAAGGTAAGTAAATCGATTAAATCGAAACCATGGAAAGTGGAGGGTACCGATAACAGCGAATGGGTACTTCTCGATTATGTCGATGTGGTCGTTCATGTTTTTCAAAGACCCATTAGAGAACGCTATGATATCGAAGGACTTTGGGGGGATGCTAAACTAACCGCCATCGAACGTTCCTTTTCTTAATTTTTCCTTTTGCTATGAGTAATAATCCTATGAATAACAATACCAAAAAAAAGCCATCTAAGTACGGCTGGATTTTTTATGCCGCGATTCTAGTATTCGTGGCCTTTAATCTATTTGGTGGTTTAGCCCTAGATAATCAAGAAAAAACAACCACTTCTCAATTAGAAGAATACCTTAGAGAGGGAGATGTAGACAAAATCGTTATCATCACTAATACCCGTCAAGCAAAGGTTTATCTAAATGATGCCGCCCTCCAAAAAGAGGTGCACAAAAAAGTGGCTGAGCCGAGCCTACTTCCTTCTGCAGCTCCAACTGCACAGTATGTTTTAGACTTTGGTGATTTACAAAATTTCGAAAACACCATAAAGACGATTAAGTCGGAGAACAACCTAGCAACGGTTATTGACTATGACAAAGAGAATAACTATCTACTAGAACTCCTTATTTCAATTCTGCCTTTTGTACTTATTATCGGTGTATGGATATTCCTTATGCGACGAATGTCAGGTGGATCAGGAGCTCCCGGTGGCGGTCAAATTTTCAGTATCGGAAAATCGAAGGCTAAGCTTTTTGATGAGAAGACAGATACCAGAACCTCGTTCAAAGATGTTGCTGGTTTAGAGGGTGCAAAAGAAGAAGTGCAAGAAATTGTTGAGTTCTTAAAAAACCCCGAAAAGTACACCTCTTTAGGAGGTAAAATACCAAAAGGAGCGCTACTAGTAGGCCCTCCAGGTACAGGTAAGACATTACTCGCTAAAGCCGTTGCTGGTGAAGCAAAAGTACCTTTCTTCTCCCTTTCAGGATCTGACTTTGTAGAAATGTTTGTCGGAGTTGGAGCCTCTCGAGTTCGTGACTTATTCAAACAAGCTAAGGATAAGTCTCCGGCGATCATTTTTATCGATGAGATTGATGCTATTGGTCGAGCCAGAGGAAAAAACAACATCACAGGTTCTAATGATGAGCGTGAGAATACCCTAAATCAACTGTTAACAGAAATGGATGGTTTTGGCACGAACACCAACGTTATTGTTCTTGCAGCAACGAACCGTGCAGATGTTTTAGATAAGGCACTCATGAGAGCGGGACGCTTTGATCGACAGATCTATGTAGACCTGCCCGACCTTAATGAACGAAAAGAAATCTTTGAAGTACATCTGAAACCAATTAAGACATCAGAAACCCTAGACCTAGAGTTTCTTGCTCGTCAAACTCCAGGTTTCTCAGGAGCTGATATCGCCAATGTGTGTAATGAGGCGGCTCTAATTGCTGCGCGTAAAGAACAGAAATCAGTTACTAAGCAGGACTTTTTAGATGCGGTTGATCGAATCGTAGGAGGATTAGAGAAACGAAGTAAAATCATCACTCCTGATGAAAAACGAGCCATTGCATTTCATGAGGCAGGACATGCAACCGTTAGCTGGATGCTACAATACGCTGCTCCCCTGGTCAAGGTCACCATCGTACCTAGAGGTCAATCCTTAGGAGCCGCCTGGTATTTACCTGAAGAACGTCAGATTGTTCGACCTGAACAATTGCTAGATGAGATGTGTGCAACTATGGGAGGACGTGCTGCCGAGAAAATTATCTTCGACACCATTTCTACAGGAGCACTAAGTGATTTAGAAAAAGTAACCAAACAGGCCCGTGCCATGGTTACGGTTTATGGACTAAACGACAAGATTGGTAACGTTACTTATTACGATTCAAGCGGCCAAAGTGAATACGGCTTTACAAAGCCTTACAGCGAAGTGACTGCACAAACGATTGACAAAGAAATTTCTGATCTAATCGAAGGTCAATATCAACGTGCGATTACTATTCTTAAAGAGAATAAGGATAAACTCACCAAACTTGCCGAGCGATTGTTAGAAAAAGAGGTTATTTTTAAGGATGACTTAGAGGAGATTTTCGGAAAACGTCCGTTCGAAAAAGAAACGCAACCCGAAGTAGCACAAGAAGAAACTGAAGTAAAACCTGAAAATAAAGAAGAAGGCTTAGAAGCATAATGGGATTATTCGATCGCATCTTTGGAAAGAAAATAGAAGCTGACGAGAACACGTCGGCACCCAAAGAGAGTGAATCAGAATTATTACCGGTAGATGAGCTTTTCCTCAGAGAGTTTACAAAAAGCGGTGGTAAGTTTTTATACTGCGAAAATCAAGAAGAAGTAGATCGCTTTTTCGACAATATCATCGAAGAAAATGGTTGGCAAGAGAAAGACATTTTATGTCTCGACTCAGAACTTATTGATCGATACGCTTCAATGGCTCAGTTCACCGACAGGCACAGCAAACCAACAATCTTCACTACAAAATGTGAACACCTTATCGCAAATCAAGGATCTGTACTTGTTTGTTCGAAGCAATTAAAAGGGATTAAAAGTGAGGAACTACCAGAAAATCTAATTGTTTTTGCTCGTACTTCTCAAATGGTAGGGTCTATTTCAGAGGCGCTGCGATCTATCAAACAACGTCATTTAGGAGGGCCTTTACCCACCAAGATCACCTCCTTCAAAAACAATGAAGTTAACCAAGAAAACAAAGACGACTTCATGCATTACGGAACCAAAACCAAAAACCTATATCTTCTGCTCCTAGAAGACTTCTAAATGAACACCCTCGTACTTCGATCTATCAGTGGATTAGTATATATCCTGTTGTTCTTAGGTGCCATATATGTTCCTAGAGAAGAAGTGTTTTTTATGTGGTGCGCCTTACTAGGTATCGGTGCAGCCCTAGAAATAAGAGGCATGTTTAGACTTCCGAGGCAAGTAGTCTTTGTCGGCTCATCGGTGATTCTTTTACTTGCTTATACCAGTGAGTCTAAGACCATTTTTGTTTATGCCGGGGTGATTGCCACCCTTCTAATGAGTATTATGCTTCTTAAAAAGTGTAAGAACAATTACTTTCATCGGTACTTCTCACCGCTTTATGCTGTACTAGGCATCTTCAATCTATTCTTGATTTACCAACTCAACGCCATGTGGTGTTTAGGAATTCTTTTATTGGTATGGACCAATGATTCTATGGCCTACCTGGTCGGGTCGAAAATTGGAAAAACGAAGGTGAGTTCTATTTCACCGAACAAAAGTCTCGAAGGCTATATCGGAGGCACATTAGCGACCGTTCTTGTTGGATATTTTTTGAATCAATACCTACCACTTCCTCACTGGTTCATTCTGAGCCTAACCACTAGTTTTCTGGCAAATCTTGGAGATTTAGTAGCTTCTAAAATGAAACGACTAACTCACGTTAAAGACAGTGGTAGGGTCATTCCCGGACATGGAGGAATTTTGGATCGCATCGATAGTTTGATTTACCTATCTCCTGTCATTTATCTACTTTTGACCCTTTAAATAAGCATCTATGTTTCACAAAGAAGGTTACCCTAGTATTGCGCTAGCTACGCTAGTTTTAGTTTTATGTATTTGGCTAGGTATGAGTATCGAGTCAAAGGTTTTGGGCAGTATACCAATCATAGCTGGTGCCTTCCTATGGATCATTATTTTGCAGTTTTTTCGCAACCCTAAGCGAAATACACCCAACACCGAAAGGGGTATACTCGCACCTTCTGATGGCACAGTAGTCAAAATCGAGCCCTTTACGGATCATGAATACTTCGGAGAACCAAGAACACTGATTTCAATTTTTATGTCACCACTCAATGTTCATGTGACGAGATATCCATTTGATGGAAAGGTTATCTACAGTCAATACCATCACGGGAAATACCTAGTAGCTTGGCACCCGAAATCGAGTACACACAATGAAAGAACAACGGTGGTGGTTGAGCATCCGAGCGGTGAGCCCATACTCTATCGACAAATTGCAGGAGCGCTTGCACGAAGAATCGTTAATTACGCTAAGGTCGGAGATGTCGTTAAAGCTGGTGAAGACGCTGGCTTTATTAAGTTTGGATCACGAATTGACGTGATCGTACCCAATGACGCCAAAATAAATGTGTCCCTCGACCAAAAAGTCAAGGGAGGTGAAACGATTATCGCTGAATTACTGAAGTAATCCGAGACTTTTCTCTAGTCCTTCAATTTTTTCTCGTGCGTCAGCGGCTTTTTTGCGCTCTAATTCAATAACCTTTTCAGGAGCATTTGATACAAATCGCTCATTGCTTAACTTCTTGTCTACTGAAGCCAAGAATCCTTTGAGGTAATCAATTTCTTTTTGAATCTTTTCGCGTTCTGCCTCAAGGTCTACCCCTTCGCTAAGCGGAATAAAAAATTCTGTTTTACTCACCCTAAAACTAGCACAGGCCCCAGGAGCCTCTTCAACTCTTTGAGGTAAACTGGTATTAGCCAACTTGGCAGCTACCTCAGCATATAATCCAAAGTCAATAGCATCGGTCACTAAGAGTTCTAATGACTCCTTAAAGGCGATACTCTTCTCTTTTCTTATTGATCGAATAGCACTAACCACCTCTTTTGACGTTTCAAAGGCCGTTAGGATTTCTTGATTATAGGCTTTTGCCTTAGGCATGCTTGCAACGCAAATCGAATCCTTTGAGTCTCTTACTTTTAAGGACTGCCACAATTCCTCAGTAAGGAACGGCATAAATGGATGTAAAGTAACTAATAGCCTATCTAGAATATCAACGACTTGATTTAGGGTCGTTTGATCAATTGGGCTGCCATATGCTGGCTTGATAATTTCTAGCAACCAAGAACAGAAGTCGTCCCAAATTAAGCGATAAATACTCATCAGAACATCAGAAATACGATACTTATCATAGTGATCTTCAATCTGTTCTAAGGCCGCAGCAAAAGAGGCTTCAAACCATTCAATTCCTTGTTTAGCATATAACGGCTGCTCTATGTCAGCTACCTCAAAGCTCTTAATTAATCGAAATGCGTTCCAGATTTTATTGGCGAAACTACGACCTTGATCGCATAGGGATTCGTCGAACAGTAAATCGTTACCCGCAGCGGAGCTGAGTAATAATCCGACACGAACCGCATCTGCACCATAGGTATCAATCAGACCCAGGGCGTCTGGAGAATTACCTAGAGACTTACTCATCTTTCGGCCTTGTTTATCCCTTACCAATCCTGTTAAATAAACGCTAGTAAAAGGCGGTGCGTCTCTGTACTCATAACCTGCAATAATCATACGGGCTACCCAGAAAAAGAGAATATCTGGACCGGTTACTAGATCTTGGGTAGGATAATAATAGTTGATTTCTTCATTCTCAGGATCAAGAATACCGTTAAACACACTGATCGGCCAAAGCCAAGAAGAGAACCAGGTATCTAAAACATCTGCATCTTGAGTCAAATCTTCTGCTGAATAAATAGCCGCCTCTCCTTTTTGTTTTGCTAGCTGATTCGCTTTTTCAACGGCTTCTTCTAAAGAGGCCGCAACTACCATTTGACCATCACCGTAGTAATAGGCAGGGATTTGTTGACCCCACCATAGCTGTCGAGAAATATTCCAATCTCTAATATTCTCTAGCCAGTGGCGATAGGTGTTTTCGAATTTTTTCGGATAAAGTTGAATCGAATGATCTTCAAGCACAGAAGTTAACGCTGGCTTGACCAACTCTTCCATCTTCAAAAACCATTGATCTGATAATCTTGGTTCAATAACAGCCCCAGTTCGCTCAGAAGTACCAACGTTATTTAGATGCGACTCTTTCTTAATTAACAATCCGAGTTCTTTTAACTCTTCAGCGATTGAATCACGAACTTCAAAACGATCTCTACCCTGGTAATGCATGGCATGAGCATTAAGCGTTCCATCGGCATTAAACACATCATAGATGGCTAGGTCGTACTTATCTCCGATATTCTTATCATTGATATCATGTGCAGGAGTAATTTTAAGGCAACCAGTTCCGAACTCAGGATCAACATAGGAGTCTGCGATAATAGGAATTTCACGATTACAAATGGGAACTCGAACCTTTTTACCAATTAAAGATTGGTATCGTTCATCATCAGGGTTTACACAAATAGCAACGTCACCAAATATCGTTTCAGGTCGGGTGGTAGCAACGGTTATTTCCCCTTCGCCTTCTACAAAGCGATAACTTAAGTAATACAGTGAGCCCTGCATTTCTTTATAGATCACTTCTTCATCAGAAAGGGTGGTTTGGGCTTCTGGGTCCCAATTAACCATTCGATACCCTCTGTAAATCAATCCTTTATCATATAAATCTACAAAGACCTTAATCACAGAATCATAAAGATCTGGATCCATGGTGAACTTAGTTCTAGACCAATCACATGAAGCACCTAATCGTCGTAACTGCTTGAGGATTACCCCTCCATACTCATCAGTCCAATCCCAGGCGTGCTTCAAAAACTCATCTCTAGAAAGTGAAGATTTCTCAATACCTTGCTCCTTTAATCGCGCAACCACTTTGGCTTCGGTTGCGATAGAAGCGTGGTCGGTACCCGGTACCCAACAAGCATTTTTTCCTTGCAGTCGAGCCCGACGAATCAGTACATCTTGAATCGTATTGTTCAGCATATGCCCCATATGGAGTACCCCAGTGACATTCGGTGGAGGTATAACGATGGTGTAAGGTTCACGCTGATCAACCTTCGATTCAAAAAGCTGATTAGCGATCCAATGTTCATACCATTTTTGCTCGATGTTCTCAGGGCTATATTGGGCAGCTATTTCCATAGGGAAAAGATAAGGATAAGGTGGTTTTCCAAATACCGACAAAAATAGGAAAGATCATATCATTTATAAAAGTTATTTGCCTCTAAGACACATTACTGTAAAATTGCATCATGTATCGGCACAAAGTCATATTTGCACTCTTTTTAGCTTCGTTCGTTATTACAACTAAGATGCGCGCGCAAGAGGCTAGCCTTACTTTTGAATCAGACCTAATTGCCATCGGATCTGTTTCTAAGAGTAATCCTCAGATACACTATGTTCATTTTAGTAACCGCTCGAAGGATACGGTTAAGCTTCTAGAAACCCATGTGTCGTACGGGTACGACGTGGTTTATAAGCCTAATCTCATACAGCCTAACCATAGAGATAGTATTGGAATTCGTGTTTCTAATGATCTTTTGAAAGGCCCGTTCAGAAAGGTACTTACCTTGATAACAAGCGGAAGTCCTAGTGTTTACAGTATTAAAATCAGCGGGAATATCATCGACTAATTTGGTACCTTTACTACCAAAACAGTATGCCTAATATATCTGTTAAGGGAAGTGCCATGCCGCAATCCCCTATTCGCAAACTCGTTCCTTTCGCTCAATCAGCTAAGAATAGAGGTATTCATGTACTTCACTTAAATATCGGGCAACCCGACATAAAGACACCAGATAGCGCTATTAATGCCATCAAGAATTTAAATTTAGATACACTCGCATACAGCCGAACTGAAGGGAGTGATGAGCACAGATCGAAAGTAGCAGACTACTACAATAGTTTTGGTGCAAACGTTACAGCAGACGATTTAATTATTACAACTGGAGGTTCTGAGGCGCTGTCTTTTGTTATGGCCAGTCTGTTAGATGCCGAAGATGAAATTATTATCCCTGAACCCTTTTATGCCAATTATAACGGCTTTGCAGCTGCAAATAATTTAGTTGTAAAATCAGTCACTGCAACGATCAACAATAACTTTGCCCTACCCAATCGTGAGGCATTTGAATCTCAAATCGGTAATCGTACGAAGGCAATCTTAATTTGTAACCCATCAAACCCAACCGGTTATGTGTATACCCTAGAGGAGCTTGAATTTCTAGCTGACCTGTGCAAAAAACACGACCTGTTTTTAATTGTCGACGAAGTTTACAGAGAATTTGTTTACGGTGAAAATCAATTTCATTCGGCGCTGCTTCTCGAAGGCATGCAAGAGCATGTTGTTGTAGTAGATTCTGTTTCTAAACGCTACAGTATGTGCGGAGCACGAATTGGCTATGTGGTAACAAGAAACAAAGAGGTTCGATCTTGTATTATGAAATTTGCGCAAGCTCGACTTTCTCCTCCGACATTAGCCCAAATCGCGAGCGAAGCAGCTTTAGAAACTCCTCCATCCTATTTAAAAGCGGTAAATACCGAGTACAACAAAAGAAGACTTGTACTGAAAGAAGGGTTATCGGCAATCGACGGGGTTCGAGTGTCTGATCCTCAAGGAGCATTCTATTTAATTGCAGAGTTGCCGGTGTCAGATGCAGAACATTTCTCACAATGGCTTTTAGAGCATTTTGAATTTGAAGGCGAAACGGTCATGCTCGCTCCCGCAGCCGGTTTTTATGCCACAAAAGGACAAGGAGTGAATCAAGTGCGTATCGCCTATGTATTAGAAATAGAATCACTCAAAAGAGCTATTCGATTATTAGAAATTGCCTTAAACACCTACAAAAAAACTACGCTTAAATAAAACGTGATCGACCTAAAACCGTACAATACTTTTGGAGTATCTGTAAAAACTCCTCACCTAATCACTGTTGAAAGTAAAAAGGCATTGATAGAGGCGCTGCGGCTTCATCCAAACGCCTTAATTCTTGGAAAGGGTAGTAATATCCTATTTACCAAGGATCTCCAGCAACCGGTCATCGTGATTGCGAACCAAGGAATTACTACCGAAAATTGGGAAAATAACCTAGTAAAAGTAACGGCGGCAGCTGGTGAATCTTGGGATGATCTTGTTCAGTATGCACTTTCACTAGATCTCTGTGGTTTAGAAAATCTTTCATTGATACCGAGTAGTGTAGGAGCCGCCCCTATTCAAAATATCGGGGCATATGGCGTGGAACAAAACCAATTTTTTGAATCCTGCCTTGCACTAGACTGTTCAAATCTAACTTGGGTTCAATTTTCTAAAGAGGAATGCCAGTTTGGTTATAGAAACAGCTTTTTCAAGAACGAAGGTAAAGGTCGGTTTATTATCTGGGAGGTATCCTATGTACTACCATCGAAAGCTGCAGAATTAAACATCACCTACGCTCCGCTTAAAAACTATTTTGAGGAGCATCCAGAAATTCAGCCCACCCCCAAAAAGATTGCAGAATTAGTCATTGCAATCAGAAAATCGAAACTACCCGATCCCAGTAAACTTGGAAACGCAGGTAGTTTTTTCAAAAATCCAGTGATCGAAGAAGAACTTGCCCTTCAACTCAGGAGGGAATTTAGCGACTTACCCACCTACCCTGCATCTGATGGAGTCAAAGTGGCAGCCGGGTGGTTAATAGAAAAGGCCGGATTCAAAGGCTATTTCAACGGAGATGCCGGAGTTCATGAAAAACAAGCACTGGTTCTAGTCAACAAAGGGGGTGCCTCTGGTAAAGAAATCGCCAATCTCTCTGTTCAGATTCAAAAAAAAGTATTTGATCAATTTAGAATTAGACTAGAACCCGAAGTAACTATTCTCTAGTTTGTTCGTAAATTTGCGCTATGAAATTAGTTCTATTAACCGCCGGCATTTTACTCCTAGCAGTAGCTGGTATCGCGATTAAACTATGGGCTAAAAAAGATGGTGAGTTCGCGGGAACTTGTGCGAGTCAGAGCCCATTCCTTAATAAGGATGGTGAAAACTGCAGTTATTGCGGGAAAGCTCCTTCTGAGCAGTGTAAAAAAGAAGCCCTTAATTAATCTAATTTGGGTAAGGATCAA
>JAAZVY010000034.1 GCA_018623195.1 Flavobacteriaceae bacterium
AGAAATGAGCGGACTAGTTCTCACATGGCAAATCGCCCTAGGTTTATGCGTTTTGATGCTCAGTATCTATTCCTTTTACCAAGGATACTTAGCTATCCTATCCTCGAGAACACAACTAATAAAGAAGGATACCAACCTAAAAGAGTTTCCAACAGTAGTTCTTCAGATACCCCTATTTAATGAAGGCAATACGATTGATGCAACTTTTAAGTCGATCCTCGAATTAACTTATCCTAGAGAACAATTACAAATTCAGGTCCTTGACGATTCAACCGATGAAGGGTCACGTGCTTTAGCCCAACGATGGGTAGAACGATTGCAGAAGAACAACTTCAAGGTTAAGTATTTATGGCGAGCCGATCGCATTGAATTTAAAGCTGGTGCGCTTCGAGAAGGTTTGGAGAAAACAGACTCAGAATTCGTTGCCATTTTAGACGCAGATTTTAGGAGTGCACCGAATTGGTTAGAAAAGGGACTCGCCCCATTTAAAGATCCTAAGGTAGGTATCGTACAATTCAGGTGGAGCTACTTCAACTTAGATGAAAGTTGGTTTACTCAGATGCAGGCATTACCCTTAGAGGTTCACTTTAGAAACGAACATCACGCTCGATATAACTATCGGTATTTAAGTAATTTTAATGGGACCGCTGGGATTCTGAGGAGATCAGCTATAGAACAATCAGGAGGATGGAGTGGTGACACTTTAACCGAGGACATTGACTTGTCATATCGGATTCAGTTAAAAAAATACCGATTGGTATATATTAACGATAATTCTTTGGATTCTGAGCTGCCTCATACTGCTCGCGCCTATAGAACACAACAAAGAAGGTGGAACAAGGGTGGCGCTGAAACACTGAAGAAATTGTTTATATCTATTCTGAAATCAGACTTAAGTTTTTCGCAAAGACTCCTTGCATTATTTCATTTATCAGGATCCAGTTTTTATCTCGCCTCTTTAGGCCTTTTCCTTTTGAGCTTAATTGGCTTACCGCTGAAGGTCTCAGGCCTTTTAAACGAAAGCACCCTCTTTTGGACCTTCATTCAGGTGGCATTAAGTATCAACACGCTGATTCTTTTCGTTTGTTTTTACCAGGCCTATTCCAAATCTACATTTGGCTTTAATAGCTTAAGATTTACCCGCCTATTCATCACTTATATTTTATATACCACCGGACTAGGTTGGCATCATGGCAAAGCAGTACTTGAAGGTCTTATCGGGATTAAATCACCTTTTGAAAGAACTCCTAAAAAAGGAAGTACTGCTTCAAAAAAGCAACGGCCACCCTACACCGAATTACTCATTTCCTTGCTGTTCTTAACAGTAGTTGTAGTTGATCTGAGAATTGGGTTTTGGCCTATCTTAGGAATACATATCGTCGGTGGAATAGGCTATCTTCTAAGTTTTTCACACGCATGCAAAGCCTAAGACGATATAGCATTTATAGTCTTCTAATACTATCCCTTTTAGGGTACTATCTCTTAGCTCAAGTAGAACGATCAGAAGTCTTAGTACTGATTGGCCTATTTAGCCTCCTTTTTATCACCTATATAGGTTTACTGAAATTGAAAACTACGCACCTAGGATGGATCCTTATTGGACTCTGTTTTCGATTGGCCTTTATCGGCTACACGCCACTTTTATCACAAGACTACTTTCGATTTATTTGGGACGGAAGCCTATTATCAAATGGGATCAACCCTTACCTCTATCTTCCCGATGAACTCATCGAAATGTTTAGTCAGTGGGAATATTTGCACTTTGGAATGGGCCCGATGAGTGCCGGCCACTACACGAACTATCCGATGATTAATCAGCTGCTATTTACACTCGGAGTTCTTTCCACAAAGCCGATACTGACCTACCGACTTTTACTTACTCTAGCTGATCTCATCACCTTTAAATTACTCACTAAACTAAGCTCGCAGACTTGGGGTTTAACCTATTGGCTGTCGCCATTGGTTATTCTAGAAGGGGTTGGCAATCTACATTTTGAGCCGGTGATGGTCGCATTCCTCGTATTGGGACTTTATTTTTTTAAGCAAGGGAAACACCTCAAGTCTTCTATTGCATTAGCGGCATCTGTTCTTTTAAAACTGATACCACTAATGTTTGCGCCTTTGCTTTTGAAAGTGGTAAAGCAAAAGCAACTGAAAATTATGGTGTTTGGGTTCATTGTAACCCTAGCCTTATTCACCACTCCTTTTCTAGACCCATGGTTTTTTGCCACCTACAGTGAGAGTGTGGGTTTATGGTTTTCAAATTTTGAATTCAATGCGGGTATCTACCGAATCATCAAAGAATCGGGCGCTCTATTTGGCGTTCAAGATTGGCAAATGATTCGATTTTACGGGAAGGCGCATTCACTGGTCATTATCATTCTTGCACTCAAATTTACCTGGGAATGTGATCGTTTTTCAAAGGTGCTTGACAAAAGCTACTTGCTTCTACTGATCTATCTTCTGACTGCACCTACCATTCATCCGTGGTATCTCATAACCCTACTAGCGCTCGGGGCAATTAGCAGACACCCTTCAGCAATTCTTTGGTCGTTGACCATTATTTTAAGTTATGTGGCTTATGAGATGACCCCTATCGAGTTGCCCTTGTGGCTTGTGGCACTTCAATTTGTCCCTGTAGTAGTGTCGCTAACTAGCTCCTCTTTCCGATCATTTTTAGAAAAGAAACTTCTTTAGTATCAAGAGCTCTCCACTGTCCTCGGGGAAGATCTTTTTTGGTAAGTCCTGCAAACATTACTCGATCGAGTTTAGCAACCTCATAACCCAAGTGTTCAAAAATTCTGCGAACGATACGATTTCTTCCAGAGTGAATTTCAAGACCCACTTCACGCTTCGTTGCCCCAGCGATATAAGAAATAGCATCAACGCTTATTGAGCCATCTTCTAATTCAACTCCCTTCTCGATTTGTTGTAAATCACTCACCTTTAGTGCACGGTCTAATACCACATGATAGATCTTTCTAACCGCATAGCGCGGATGAGTAAGCTTCGCAGCTAACTCCCCATCGTTAGTAAAAAGCAATAGGCCCGTGGTATTACGATCTAATCGACCTACAGGCAAAAGACGACTCTTGCTAGCATTACTAATTAGATCCATAACGGTTTTACGGCCTTTATCGTCTTCGGTAGTAGTAATAAAATTCTTGGGTTTATTCAGGAGGATGTACTCCATCTTTTCTGGAGTCAATAGTCGGCCATCGAATTTAACTGAGTCACCGGGCATTACCTTGTACCCCATTTCGCTAACTACCTTGCCATTTACCTCTACGCTACCTGCGGTAATGAAGGTGTCCGCTTCACGTCTCGAACAGATTCCTGCGTGAGCAATAAAACGATTCAATCGCATACTTCCATCATCACCCTTCTTCGGCTCACTGCTAGTAGGCTTCACAGAGCGCTTATTGAAAGGTCGTTGACCTCCTCTTTGTTGGCCTCCCCTTTGTTGGCCATCTCGTTTTGGTCCTTCAGAGGGTCGTTGTTTCCCTGATCTGTGACCTCCTGTGTTTTTCTTTGGTTTACGGTTGTTCAATGTGACTCGTTTAGAGCGCAAAAATAAACGCTTTTAATTGATGTAATCGATTCAAATCGAACAATAAAATGCTAAGGGTGCCTAACAACACCCAAAACTTCAACAACAAGCGCATTTTTAGATAGCTTATGCCCATAAAACTGAAAATCAATTCAATAGCTACAAAAACTAGAACTGCCACTGAGCTACTAAAGTAAAATTGCATCTGGCCCAGGTCAGACCGTAGACTTAAACCAAGGCCTAAGAAGGCAAGAGCAAAAAGTATCCCGGCTGTAATTTTTCTGGTTTTTGACTCGCCTAATTGAATAGGTAGCGAATGTAAACCGCTGGAGAGATCCCCCTTCAGATTGTTTAAATCTTTTAATTGAACGAGTACCCAAAGGAGAAGGAATAAGAAGCTAGCAAAGAGTAAAATGCGAGTTTCAAAATGCCTGTAATAAAGGAATAGAGCAATAATAGGGCTAACAGCAAGAAAAGCGCTGAGTATAGACCCCCAAATAAAAAGGGAGCGAATTCTATGGGAGTATAGCCAAATGGTGGTGATGTATCCGACGAAAAAAAGCGCTGCAAGAAGAGAGACTTTAAGCGCCAATAAAAAGGCAATAAGATTAAGAAGTAAATAACCTCGCATAAGGGAGGATAAAGACCACTGCCCGTCAATGACCGTTTTCACCGGACGATTGATAAGGTCTTTGGGATGATCGTAATATTGATTGATTAGATATCCGGCAGTAACCACAAAGAAACTCGAACCAACGAGTAAATGAAGCTCTAGGTTTCGCAAGAGATCCGCTACTGGATAAGTCGATCCGAGAATGAAAATGGCGGATAAATATTGAGCCAAGACTACCAAGAGTGCGTTTTGGAGTCGAGTAACACTAAAAAACGTAAGTAGATTTCTTTTAACGCTAGGCATACCTAAAAGGTATAAACTACCTCTAATTGATGACCGTCGAGCGCCTTCTTAGTAGCCTCTAAATCCTGAGTGAATCCCAAAAAGTAGCCTCCACCACCGGAGCCACAGAGTTTAAGGTAATAAGTATCAGTTTCTAAGCCCTTCTGCCAAATATCGTGGAAATTCGCAGGGATCATTGGTTTAAAGTGATCGAAGACCACCCCTGATAACTTTCGAAGATCGCTAAAAAGAGAACGTATATTACCGCTTAAGAAGTGATCAATACACGCATCAGTATATTGAACAAATTGCTCTCTCATGACCTCTTCGAACTGCTTGTTCTTTAAGTTTTCCATAAAGAGTTGAACCATAGGTGCCGTCTCTCCAGTTATACCGCTGTCTAACAGAAACACCGCTCCCTTACCCGCCTGGTTTTGCGAAGGTATTGGAGTAGATTCTACATGATCTTTGGCGTGTATTAAAATAGGTAGACTTAGGTAACTATTGAGCGGATCAAGACCCGATGAAGTCCCATGAAAATGAGATTCCATAATCGCAAATTGACCTTTGAGCGCAAGCAGTTTGTCTCGAGTTAAAGAGCCTAAGACTGAAACTTTTTCATCCGCGTAACGGTCATAAATCGCAGCAACAATTGCCCCGCTACTCCCGACACCATATCCCATTGGAATCGAGCTGTCGAAATACATGCCTTTCTCTAAATCGGCATCTAGTCTTTCAAAATCAAAGGAAACATCAAGACGCTGCTCAGCTACCTGGCTCTTCAGGTAGGCAGTATAATTCTTTAGATGTGTGTTAGATGAAGAAGCTATTTCAGAGGAGGTATTCTCGGGAAAACGCAAGGCTCCTTTGAACGCATTAAACGGTATAGCAAGGCCTTTAGAATCTTTAATGATCCCGTATTCTCCGAAAAGAAGAATCTTAGCGTAAAATAATGGGCCTTTCATTTTGTTTAATTTTTTCATCTCAAAGGTAAACAATTATTTCGCTCCAAATCCACATTCATCTAACAAGTACTGTCCGTCTTCACAAAACGCAGCTAGCTCATTATCAATCAAATCAATAACACGCTTCTTATTTTCAGCCGGGTATAACACATGTACATTTGCTCCCGCGTCCAAAGTAAAACAAACCGGTATATTGGTCTCTGCTCTAAACGTTCTGATGCGCTGTATAATCGACAACGTACCCGGTTGCATCAATATATAACTAGGTGTAGAACTAAGCATCATCGCGTGGAGACTAAGCGCCTCTAGCTCCACAATCTCGATAAACTGATCTAGCTCACCGCCTCGCAAAACAGGTAAAAGCTTCGCTAGATTTTCATTTGCTTGAGCAAATCGCTGCTTAGCAAAAGGGTGATTGTTCATTAGATTATGACCCACCGTACTACTCACAGACTTTACTCCTTTATGTACCAATAAGATGGCGTCTTGGTAGGTGTTGAAAATCGGATGAGCCTCTAAAAAAGGTGTTGCAAAAAGATCTGAGCTTTGGGCAATATCTTTATGAAAACCCCAACTCATAAGAGGTCCTTCAATACTTCGAGCCGCACTTCCCGAGCCCAGACGGGCTAGAAAAGAAGCCTTCTTCAAATCCACTTCGCCACCAGAAAGCTGGGCCTCAAGACTGCAAATAGCCATTGCTAAAGCTGCCATTCCGCTAGCTGAAGAAGCTATTCCGCTACTGTGCGGGAAGCTATTTGAGGTTTCGATATTCAAGCTGTAGCCTTTCAAATAAGGGCAATAAATCTCTATTCTATCGACAAAAGATTGAATTTTTGGAATAAAACTTGGCTTAGCCTCGCCCTCAAATTTTAAGTTAATTTCAGGGGACTTGGAAGGTTCAAAAGATACTGTAGTGTCGGTAAAAGCCTTGCTAAGGGTGAACGAAATCGATGGATTAGCAGGAATCTGAGGATCGTACTTTCCCCAATACTTTACTAAAGCAATATTACTCGGCGCACGATGTGTGGTGCGATAAGAAAATCCGTTCTCCTTGAGGTTTGATTTAAATTCTTCGAGCAATTGATCATTCATAACTTCCCCAGTAAAGGGCAAAGATAACAGAATGTTATTGTATCTTTTTGGAGCTAAATAGGTTATTAATGAAATCATATATACTGGCCCTCGATCAGGGAACCACCAGCTCAAGAGCGTTAATTATTAATCACCAAGGTGAAGTTGTTGCCATGGCTCAAAAAGAATTCAAGCAATTCTTTCCACAAAATGGCTGGGTAGAGCATGACGCGAATGAAATTTGGGAAAGCCAACTCGAAGTTACTCGAGAAGCTCTTTCCAAAATCGAAGGCGAGGCATCAGTGATAAGTGCTATCGGGATTACCAATCAACGAGAGACCGCTGTCGTTTGGGATAGAAAAACCGGAAAGCCCATCTACAAAGCCATTGTCTGGCAAGATAAACGCACCACAGAAGTCTGTGAACAATTAAAAACTGAAGGAAAAACTGCTTTCATTCAGTCTAAAACGGGGCTGGTGATCGACTCGTACTTCTCAGGAACCAAAATTGCCTGGATACTCGACCACGTTCCCGGAGCGCGAAAAAGAGCTGAACAAGGGGAGCTGATGGCGGGTACTATTGACAGTTGGCTTTGTTACAAATTGAGTAATCACGAGCTTCATATTACTGATCCTTCTAACGCATCACGCACCTTACTCTACAATATTAATACACTCGAATGGGATCCAGAATTGCTCAAACTTTTCAAAGTCCCTGGCAACCTTTTACCCGAGGTTAAGTCTTCGAGCGAGGTCTATGGACATACTCACAAAGAGCTTTTCGGGGAAGAGATTCCTATCGCGGGTATTGCTGGTGACCAACAAGCCGCATTATTCGGACAACAATGTACCGAAGTGGGTATGGTAAAAAACACCTATGGTACCGGTTGTTTCATGTTAATGAATGTCGGTGACAAACCCGTCTTCTCAAAGGCTAATCTTCTTAGTACGGTAGCCTGGCAAATCGGCGATCAGGTCACCTATGCGCTTGAAGGAAGTGTTTTTATGGCTGGTGCCATCGTTCAATGGCTTAGAGATAGTCTAGGTTTCATTGAAGCCTCTTCAGAGGTAGAGGCACTTGCGGCAAGCGTGCCAGACAGTTCAGGAGTTTACTTTGTACCTGCTTTCGTCGGGCTTGGAGCACCTTATTGGGATGCTTACGCTAGAGGTCAAATCACCGGGCTGACTCGGGGAACCACAAAGGCTCATATCTCTAGAGCAGCATTAGATGCGATTGCCTACCAAACATTAGATATTTTAGAGGCCATGCAAAAAGATGCAGACACCTCGATTCAAGTTCTCAAGGTAGATGGGGGTGCTTCAAATAATAATCTGCTCATGCAGTTTCAGGCAGACATTTTACAAAGCCAAGTACTTCGACCAAAACAAGTAGAAACCACAGCCATGGGCGCTGCCTTTCTTGCGGGCCTCGCAGTAAATTTCTGGGCCTCTACTCAAGAGATAAATAGTATCTCAGAGGAAGATCGAAGATTTATTCCAGAACCACTAAATTCAAAAATTACTAACGGAATTAAGGGTTGGCACGAGGCTGTGTCAACGTGCCTAACTAAATAACTATGAATATCGTTTTCGCAGAATTTATCGGAACCTTTTTAATGATGCTTCTTGGCCTAGGAGTCAATGCCAATGTTGCCCTTAAAGGAACTAAGGGGTCTTACAGTAGTGCTAGTGCGTGGGTACTCATCTGTGCAGGATGGGCATTTGCAGTCTATATAGGAGTAGTAGTTGCTGGACCAATAAGTGGTGCTCACCTCAACCCAGCGGTTAGCTCGGCGCTTTTGGTTCAAGGGTCATTATCTTTAGCCGATTTCACACTATTTGTTCCTGCACAATTTGCGGGTGCTATGCTCGCAGCATTAGCAGTTTGGTTTATGTATCGAGATCACTTTGAGGCAACCGAATGTCTTGAAACCAGACGTGGGGTATTTTGCACCGCTCCTGAAGTGTACAGCGTCAGTCGAAATTTCTTCAGCGAATTCATTGGAGCCTTTGTATTACTCTTTGCCATTTTCCATATCACCGATCCTGAAGTGCTAGAAACTGGTCAGAAACTAGGAATGGGTTCGTTAGGAGCACTACCAGTAGCGATATTCGTATGGGGAATCGGACTCAGCTTAGGAGGTACCACCGGCTACGCGATTAACCCTGCAAGAGATCTAGGGCCGAGACTAACCCACGCCTTACTGCCTATGAAGGAAAAGGCTGGTGGGAACTGGTCCTATGCTTGGATACCAGTAGTTGCTCCCATTGCAGGAGGAGTTTTTGCAGCGCTACTGCACCAATTTCTGGTAAACTAAAGCGCTCGATCAGGATAGTTACAGAAAATTCCGTCAACCCCCATTGCTTTCATTTTGGCAATATCCTCTGATTCATTGACGGTATAAGTATAAACCTTGAAGCCTTTCTCATGTATGGCGTCTACCGCTTCTTGAGTAAGATTTTTATACCAAGGGTTGATTGCAATCGCTCCTAACTTTTCGGCCATAGGGATGGCATCTAACGGGTCCTTTTCGGTAAGTACTGCGATAGCAACCTCTGGGTTCAGTTCTCGCATTTTTTCAAGCTCATCCCATCGAAATGACGAAATCACAAATTGATCTAAACTCCAGCCCTGGTGTAAACTGTAATATTCAATAATCTGATTGACTTTCGCAGCAGTATTCGCCCCCTTTAGCTCTATGTTTAGAGAAATTTGACCATTTACGGCCTTAAGTACATCTTGAAGCTTAGGAATTTTATGACCTCCTTGAAGGGTTAAGGCCAACACCTCGGGCATGTATAGATCTTCTATTTCTCCAGCTCCATTAGTCAAATCATCTACGCGATCGTCATGAAACACAACAACCTCGCCAGAGCGAATACGAAACACATCGATCTCCACCATCGACACCCCCAAATCAATTGCTTTCTCCACTGATGCAATAGTATTTTCGGTGACATAGCCCATTGCACCCCGATGACCAATGACTAGAAAATCGTCTGAAGTATTCATCTGACAAGAACTTAGAATCATTGCAATAGTAACTAAAATGCTTTTTCTCATGGCTTCATTTGTATTAATAAAAAGGATCGGGATTGAACTCTTATAAGTTCTGATGCCGAGGACTCAACCTCATTGATAGGATCGTAATAACGATCATAACCCTGTAACTCCTTATAATCTGAGAGGTCGATTTGACGATCCTCCTCGTTCTTATTCAAAAATAGGACAAGCCTTTCATTTTCAAAAAACCTTGAGATCACATAAACTCCATCATTCGGGGCATAATGCAAGGTCTCACCAAACCTCATTGCCTCTGACCGGTTTCTAAATTGAAATAATTTGGTAAATAGGATTTGGGTTGCCTTCTGCTCGGCAGTTAAACCCACCTTGCTAAAAGCATTGATTTCATCCCCTGGCCACCCTCCAGGAAAATCAGAACGGATCAATCCATGATCATGGGGCTTAGCCGTATTTTGCATGAGGATCTCTGTACCGTAATAAAGTTGTGGGGTTCGAGGTGCCATAGCCATTAGGGCTAGTGCCATATGATGAAGCTTAATATCTTCACCAAGCTGAGTATAAAGACGATCCATGTCGTGATTATCACCCATGAAAACTAATGCCTTAGGACTCGGATAGTAGAAATCATTCGACAGCGCAGTATACCATTCAACGAGTCCCTTATCCCAAGATTCTTCATTGGTAAGGGCATCTACTAGGGCCTTTTGTAAGGGGAAATCAAAGACAGAAGGCAAATGGGATTCATAACCATCCACATTGGGCGCTGACTGTTGCCAATATCCGACTCTGAGGGGATTATAACTCCACTCTTCGCCTACAATGGTAAACTGCGGATACTGAGTTTGAATCGCCTGTGCCCACTCAGCCATAAAGGTAGGATCGTTGTAAGGATAAGTATCTTGACGAATTCCTCCCAAGCCAAGAGTTTCTATCCACCATAGACTATTTTGAATGAGATAGCGCGCCATAAAAGGGTTGCGATGGTTCAGGTCGGGCATAGCAGATACAAACCATCCTTCAAGCATTACATCCTTGTCTTTCTGAGCCGCATAAGGATCTTGTATCGTAGTTCTACGGTGGTTCGAATAAGTGATTTCACCCGAGTCTAAAAATGCCTCTTGCCCATTAATCCAATCTGAAAAGGGCAAATCACTCATCCACCAGTGATTCGACCCACAATGATTATTGACCTGATCCATGATCAGTTTCATCTTACGATTTCTTAGCTCATCAGCTAAAAGACGATACTCCTGAAGAGAACCAAATCTCGGATCAACTTTATAAAAATCGGTAATCGCATAGCCGTGATACGACTGCTCGGCCATATCATTGATCAGAAGTGGACTCGACCAAACGGCGGTCATTCCCAGATCGTCTAGATAAGGTATGGCCTGTATAATACCGGTAATATCACCGCCATGACGTTTGTAATCATGCGATCGATCAACCGTTTGTTCTTTCAATCCAGGAACGCTATCGTTAGACTCATCCCCATTGACGAAACGATCAGGGGTGATGAGGTAAATCGCATCTCCAGAATTAAAACCTTCGATTTTATCAGAACCAAATTCTAATTTGCGCAGCTCATATTCATATTCGAATCTTGAAGTCTCGTTAGAGAACTCAAAGACGAGCTTCTCAGGTTTCTTTACCGAAGAAAGATCTAGATCGATAAAAAGATAATTCGGACTATCTGCCTGGTGAACTTTCTTAATCAACTGATTTCGGCCCTTTTTTAGCTTTACCTGAAAGGCCCCTATATCATCAGCTCTAATAAGTAATTGCAATTCAGATTGAGTCATCCCCACCCACCAATTGGGCGGCTCGACACGAATATCTTGGGCCTTTGCAAACCAGAAGGCAAACAGAAAAAGACCTAAGAGTATTCTGAATTTATGCATGATTATAAGCTGTAGGTATACTTCGTTTCTGGTTGTAATTCGATTCGCTCACCCTTAATTCGGATACTCATCGGTAATTCGGCAGATCGCAGTGTAAAGCTAGCAGCATTCTTTGACACTTCGACTTCAATAGTTCTTGATCTAAAAGTGATCGAAAATTTATAGCTATCCCACTCCTCAGGAATCTGAGGATTAAAGTGAAGTTTATCTTCAATCAATCGAAGCCCAGCAAAACCTTCAATAATACTCAGCCAAGTACCTGCCATAGAGGTGATATGTAGCCCCTGATGAACCTCCTTATTGTAATCGTCTAGATCTAGTCTTGAAGTTCTGAGGTACAATTGGTACGCCTGATCCATACGACCAAGCTTTGCCGCCTGAATGCTGTGAATACAGGGAGAAAGTGACGATTCGTGAACGGTTAAAGGCTCGTAAAAGTCAAAGTGTTTCTCTAATTGTTCTACCGAAAAATGATCTTCGAAGAAATAGAATCCTTGAAGTACATCTGCTTGTTTGATGTACGGAGATCTTAAAATACGGTCCCAAGACCACTTCTGATTGATCGGACGATCATTGGGCTCTAATTCACCAACCGGTTTTAACACCTTATCTAAGAACCCATCTTGTTGCAAGAAAACTTCTTCAGACTCACTGTACGGGAAGTACATATTTTCTGCAATCTCCTCCCACTTCGAAAGCTCGTTAGTTGTGAGTTTAGTCACTCCTATGATTCGCTCGTAATCCTCTGGATATCCGTCTTGAACCTTCTCTACTTGTCTCTTGGTATATTGTAGACACCACTTTGCTATGTAGTTGGTATACCAGTTATTATTGACGTTGTTTTCGTATTCGTTTGGCCCAGTAACACCAAGCATAACATAAGCCTTCTTGTCTTCTGAATAGTTGACGCGCTGCTTCCAAAATCTTGCAATCGCGATCAATACTTCAAGTCCCATTTCTGGGATGTAGCTATAATCACCGGTGAATCTTACATAGTTAAAGATCGCAAAGGCAATCGCGCCGTTTCTATGGATTTCCTCGAAAGTGATCTCCCATTCGTTGTGGCACTCTTCACCGTTCATCGTTACCATCGGATACAAAGCTGCTCCACCCGTAAAACCTAACATCTCGGCATTAGCAATTGCCTTATCAAGTTGTCGATATCGATAGGCAAGAAGGTTTCTAGCCACTTCTTCACTCTTGGTTACCATGTAAAAAGGCAAGCAATAAGCTTCGGTATCCCAATAGGTACTTCCACCGTATTTCTCACCCGTAAAGCCTTTAGGACCGATATTCAAATCAGGATCTTTACCAAGATAGGTCTGGTTCAAATGAAAAATATTATACCGAATACCTTGTTGCGCTTTGACGTCTCCCTTAATCTCAATGTCTGAGCGCTCCCAGATTTCGGCCCATGCTGACTTTTGAAGATCAAGAAGCCCAGTAAACCCGAATCCACTAGCCTTATCTAAGGCTTCATTCGCCGCAGATACTAGGTTCTCTTTAGAGTGATATCTAGAAACTGTATATCCACCAAACTTGGTTAATCTTGCTGTTTGACCCGAATTTACACGGGTAACATAATGAATCGAAACCTTAGAGTCTGAACTCTCCTCACCGGCCGGTTTAATTGCACGCTGATCAACTTCTAAATTCGATTGCATGAAGGTGCAAGTGTAGAACTTCGTCTTATTGGTGTGTGCCTCAATGAAAGCGCGATTTCCTTTTTGAGCAACCTCGGTAGTCGACCAGAAGGCATCATCCCAATTGCTGTCTCTGTTTTTAATACCACTATCGATATAAGGACGAATCTCTAAATCAATTCCGTCCTTTAGTGGTGTGATTTCATAAGAAATAGCTCCAACTTCATCTAGAGTAAGGCTTAGAAAGCGTGTTGATTTTACTTGAACATGAGCCCCATTATTTAGAATAACCTCAAAGGTTCTACAATACCAACCCTCTTTCATATTCAACTCACGACGAAAATTCAAAACCTCAGCGGCTGCCGCAATATCCAGTTCTTCACCTGAAATCAACACTTCAATTCCGATCCAATTCGGAGCATTCAAAACCTTTGCAAAATATTCTGGGTATCCGTTCTTCCACCATCCTACTTTGGTCTTGTCTGGATAATAAACTCCCGCTATATAACTTCCTTGAAACGTATCCTTACTGTAATTCTCTTCAAAATTCGCACGTTGACCCATAGCCCCGTTACCCAGGCTAAAAAGACTCTCTGCAGAAACTATATTTTCAGGACTGTACTTGGATTCTATGATCGACCACTCATTGGCCTCTACTAAGCTTTGATTCATTTATTCTCTATCGATTAATTGATCTAAAAATGGAAGGGTTAACTCGGTAAAATCTTTAACTACATGTTTGGCATGCTGCAATGTCTCCGTATCTCCAACACCAATACTGTACATGCCGGCTCGATTGGCCGCTTCAACTCCAGCAATAGCATCTTCAAAAACCACGGAGTACTCAGGTGAGACATTCAATCCGCTCGCAGCCTTGATAAAAACTTCTGGATCGGGTTTCGCTTTGGAAACCTTATTACCATCTATAATGACTTCAAAATAAGAAGTTAGCCCAACACGATCGAGAATTAAAGTGGCATTCTTACTTGCAGAACCTAAGGCAACCCCTTGACCTCTCTCTTTGAGGTGATCTAAAACTTTTTTGACGTCAACGAGAATTTCATCCTCAGTCATATCCTGAATGAGATTCAAGTAATCTTCGTTTTTTTCGTGCATCCACTGATTAAAATCAGATTCGGAGGCGCTGACTCCTCCACTTTGCAGCAGTAATTCGAGGCTCTTTTGACGGCTTACCCCTTTAAATTTCTCGTTTTCTGTTTCATCGAAAAAGATCCCTAGACGATCAGCTAATTTTTTCCACGCCAAATAATGGTATTTGGCAGTATCTACAATTACCCCATCAAGATCAAAGATGAAAGCGTTACGACCACTTCTCATACCCTTGTTTTTATCGGGACAAATGTAATCAACATAAAGGGATCCGACCTACCTAAAATAATACCACAAGAACAGAACCACTAGAATAATCGCTATGGTCAGGTAGCGTTCAATAGGCTGCGTTTTTTGCTCTGCCGAGGCAACTACCCCACGCTCGTAAACTAAGCCTGCCTCCACTTCTTTGGCAGTAGATCCATTTGAAAGGCTAACTAGGACCATTACGGCGATACTAACGACAAAAAGGAAAATGGCATAATGCAAGAAGTTCATCGTAACTAGTGTATCAATCATTCCACCTTCAGACAACTGTAAACCACCCTCTTGAGTCATGTATTCTAAAACTAGACGAGCCATTCCTAAAAAGAAGCCAGTCCAAAGTGCAGCTACTGCACCCTTTGCATTAATTTTTTTGTAGAAAATACCTAATAAGAAGGCTGCCGCGATCGGAGGTGAAACATAGGCCTGTACGCTCTGTAGATATCTATAGATTCCGCCGCCCTCAGTCAGTTTTTGCATAAAAGGGATCCATGCTAAACCTACAATCACAAGAATTACGGTTGCAATTCGACCTACCATTACTAATTGTTTCTCGCTTGCCTCTGGCTTCCATTGCTTATAGAAGTCAAAGGTGAAAAGTGTTGAGGTACTGTTAAACACAGAAGACAACGAACTCATCAGTGCCGCTAGGAACCCTGCCACAACAAGACCTCTAAAACCAACAGGGAGAACTCTTAAAATTAGTGCCGGCAATGCAGCATCGGTTGTTGTGCGAACCTCTCCCGTAATAGGGTTGGTAACTGTAAATAGATCTGGATACGAAGTCACTGAAAGTGCGTATGCAATGATACCAGGAAAGATGAAAATAAATAAAGGAAGTAGCTTTAGGAAAGAACCAAAAATAGTTCCTTTTCTCGCCGTTGATATGTCCTTAGCAGACAGTACACGCTGAACAATAAATTGATCTGTACACCAGTACCAAATACCTAAAATAGGAGCTCCTAGTAGCACCCCTGTCCATGGATACTCCTTATTTCTCCACAAACTCATAAACGTATCGGCATCTGGCGAATTCGCCTGTATTGCAGCGGTCACCTCTGACCATCCTCCTATCGCATCTAATCCGAAATAGGTGGCCGCTAAACCACCCAGAATAAAGATGATCGCCTGAGCCATATCTGTATAAATAACCGCCTTAAGACCTCCAAAAACAGTGTATAGACCTGTTGCAATTACCGTAATCAATGCACCCGTCCAGAAAGGAATACCCAGCAATACTTCAAACACTAATGCCCCTGCGAAAATGGTGAAGGATATTTTGGTAAGAACGTACGAGATAATAGAGACTACAGAAAGATAAGTTCTTGCACCTTTGTTGTATCGACGCTCCAAAAATTCAGGCATCGTAAATACTCCACTTTTAATGTAGAACGGGACAAACACCCATCCCAAAAGGAGTAAGATAAGTGAAGCTAAAATTTCAAATTGAGCCTCAGGAAAGGCTCCTCTTGCTCCTGAACCAGAAAGCCCAATAAGGTGCTCAGAACCGATATTACTAGCGAAAAGCGAGGCTCCAATAGCAAACCATCCCAGGTCTCGGCCGCCAAGAAAATAACTAGAGGCATCTGCCCCGGCCTTTTCTTTTTTGGTAACGAACCAAGCAATTCCAAAAATCAATAAGAAGTAAGCAGCGATTACCGTGAAATCTATAGCTCCTAGGGTTTCCATAAAGTTGTCATTATGATTAGTAACTTTGCAATTTAGACCTTTTTTGGAATTAACACGGAGTGTTGTGGTAAAGCAATTGTTTTTTGTCGGATTTGTGATTCTAAGCTTGAATCTTCAGGCTCAAATCGGCGATTTACCAAAAGCTAGACCTATCATTAAAGGACAAACTCCCAATCTAGGCGTTAAAAATAACTCGAAGGGAACGCTACTGAGAATGCCTTCTGTACTTGACAGCAGCCTCACAAAACCTAAATCGGGACCTCAGCTCATCGATCAATCAAATCTCAAAGATGCAGGATTTGATTTAGTCATTGATCCCAAGATCGCACTGGCAGAAAATGCCAATACGAATCTGGCTCGAGGAGACATGTATTTAGGAGATGTCAAAACCTCTGCAGACAATGTAGGGATCGCTATAAGAGATCACGGAGAAATTGACGGGGATCGCGTACTCATTCTTGTCAATGAAGTCGTCGTTGAGTACAATGCCTTACTAAGCGGACGTTTTCAAAAACTCAATGTAGCCTTAAAAGAAGGCTTTAATACCATCGAATTTAGAGCACTCAATCAAGGATACGCTGGCCTAAATACCGCTCAATTATTGGTTTTGGATGACAAAGGCGAAGCTATTAAAAACCAAAGTTGGTATCTAGCCACCGGTTCTACAGCGAAAATTATTGTTGTTAAGACGCCAACCCTAGAAGACTAGTAGCGTTCGCCGGGATGGTAGGTTTCTATGGCTCTTCGTAGCACCTCTTCTTCGTAAAAAGGAACCTTCTTAAAAGCTCCGTCTACATAAAGTGAGGTCTGATCATCGAAGTGCTTGGAGCTCGGATCACCGCTCTGTCCACCAGCCAATAGACTATACGCCTCAACCTTATCACCGAATTCTACAACGGCCACAAAACTATTACCACGGGTGCCGTAGATCTTTTTAGTGTTATTGTGATAACGTGCTCCATAGGCCGCCAGTGCGCCCCAGCGACCACTTGCATGCGGAATAGCAACACTTGGCAAAGAATCGCTAAAGGCTTGATAAATAGAGCCATCAATCCTTTGATATCTATTTACCTCACCCCATGCAATCAACGGCGTGCCAAAGTCGGCAGTCATCTGTTCTACAGTGGCGCTCAACAGCGCTAATTTCTTTTTAGGATCACTTTCACTACTTCCCCAAAAGGTCAAGTGTTCCAATTCGCTGTATCCATTAGGGCGTTTAATTTCTCTTATAAGTCGCGTGCCATAGAAATGGGCAATACTCATGGCTTTGCTGTCTAGATTTGTTTTAAAATCCCAAGAGCGTAAGGCTTCGATAATGGGAGAGAGTTCTGGATCTGGAAAACGATCGTAAGCATCAATAAGACCCGGAATCAACACTTCAAAAGCCGGTAAACTCGGATCATAAGCGAGCTGAATCAACGATTGCAAATCGTGTTTTTGTTCATTAGCGAGAAGTCGGATGGCGTGAATACCTCTGAAATTCTCGGGGGCTGTGCTCATATAATACGGATAATCTTCAGGCTTTGGGCTATCGTCCCCAGCTAAGGTAAAAGGGGTAGAGTTGCAGTTTTGTAACCATCCGGTCGAAGGGTTTAAGAGCGTAATATGCTCGCTTACTTCATGAAGCCCTTGCCAATCAGTTTCTGGATTAGTACCATCTACGGGTTGTGCATAATCGAATCGCGTGTTGCGTTTCGGAATAAAATTCCCATGCCAGTAGGCAATATTACCCTCTGCATCAGCATAGACCGTATTGTTCGAAGAGTTCGTTTTCAAGTTCATCATGTTACTAAAACCTTCATATCCGTTTTGCTTGGTCCGAATAAACGACTGTTCAAGTGCACGAGCCGGTGACCACATCATGGCCGTTGACACCCACTTATCATCTAATTGATGAGTGACTGGGCCATGATGGGTGCGATAAAGGGTATAAGTCTGTTCAACTAGGCTTCCATCATCTGACCTTACTTTTAAGGTAGTGTCAAAAGATTTTATAGGCCTCCACTGGGTTCCGTATCGATATTCAAGACCGTTTGTAGTCTTGCGAACCTCTTCTACAAACTCATCGATGACATCGGTGTAGGTTGAGGTATGCATCCATCCGGTCTTCTCATTGAAACCTTGATAGATGAAAAATTGACCCCAAGTCACCGCGCCATAAGCGTTCAAACCTTCTTCGCTAACGACATGCATCTCTCCTCTAAAAAAGAACGAGGTGTGGGGATTGATAAGCAACATGGCATTACCCGATTTCGTTTTATGGGAATTAAGTGCGATTCCATTAGACCCTGCAGGTTCTAAAAGTGCAACTTCTGCCGCAATAGCCTCAGATTCTATCAAGTCAATGGGTCGTTGATCCCCATAGAAAGCTTTGATCTTACGCGTCGAAACCCGTTCAATATCTCCCCCAATAGATCCTTCGCTAAAGTAGTAGGGCATCCAGGGCTCGAAATGTTTGATCACCCGTGGCTCAACCTCTGGATGAGTCTCTAAATAATAATTCACCCCATCTGCAAAAGCAACACAAAGTTCTTTAAGCCAATCAGGACTTTCCTCAAAAGCAGCTTTGGCTTCATCTTCAGTCATAAACAACTGTGCACGAAGATCACTATATAAGGCCGTTGCACCTTCAGCTTCAGCAAGCCTTCCCGTTGCCCAAATATAATTTTGCTCAACTCGATTAAAATCATCCTCGCATTGCGCATAAAGCATTCCAAAAACAGCATCCGCATCGGTCTCTGCATAAATATGGGGGACACCAAAATCATCTCGAATAATCTCTACGCGTTCAGCCCTGGCCTCGAGTCTTGAAAGCTCTTCAGAGCTGGTGCATGCCGAGAACACCAAAAAGAATAGTAATAATCCAATCTGCTTCATTTGAATTCAATTTTAATACTTGTTCAAGATACTGCATTTTGACTGCAGTGATGCACCTTATCTTTGCGAGTATGAGCGAGACACGTAGCAGTTTAAGGAAAGCCTTCAGAACAATAATCAGGCCCAGGATTCATTTAGTATTCACAGGCCTTGGCCTTATCGTAATCAGTAAGGGAGCTTCATTTGTCGCTCCTTTAGCGATGAAAACCTTTGTCGATGAGCTCATTCCCAACCAAGATTTAGAAGGGATTAAAACTCTAGTGATCGTAGTATTGATCGCCCTTGTTCTACAAGCCACAACCAGCTTTTTATTAACTCGTTTAGTCAGCGTGGCAGCGCAGTTCCTTATTACGGAGTTGCGTATTCAAGTACAGCAAAAACTACTATCTCTCCCCGTTCGCTTTTTTGAAAACACTCAAACAGGAGCCCTAGTTTCTAGAGTGATGAAAGATGTGGAAGGGG
>JAAZVY010000066.1 GCA_018623195.1 Flavobacteriaceae bacterium
ATGGCCACTTCAGGGAATTATCGAAAATTTCGAATCGATTCGTTAACTGGAGAGCGTTACGTTCATACCATTAATCCATTCACCGGTCTTGCTGTTCCTTCATCAGTCTTGTCAGCTAGTGTAATTGCTTCAGATTGTGCCACTGCGGATGCCTTTGCTACCGCATTTATGACTATGCCATTAGAAGATTCGAAACGATTGATCGCGCAAGAAGATTTATCTGTGTTCTTAATCTACGCGGTTGAGGACCGTTTAGAGACTTTTCAAACGGGTAGATTTACAGAGTCTTCTGAATAACCGGGATGATTTCGTTGACATCTAAGCCGTAGCGACTGATTTCTTCTTTAGAGAAGAATTCATTGACGTATACTTTTTGAGTGATAAACCCTACACTTTCTAATCGTGTAAAGTAATCCTCTCTGCCATACCACCTTACGTGATCATACTGTCCGAAATGTTTTACTCGTTCTTTTGCGGTGGTAATACTAAAATCTTCGTAGGTCTTGAGGCGATTAGGTTGCATGGGTACTTGAACGATTCCGTATCCGCCCGGTTTCATTACTCGAAATAACTCTTTCATGGCTAGGCTGTCGTTTTCAATATGTTCAAGTACATGATTGCAAAGGATGCAATCAAAAGTGTTTTCCTTGAATGGAAGCTTTGTGATATCACCGTGAATCTCGGCAAGTGGAGAATTTAAGTCGAAAGTGGTGTAATTAATAGTTTCTTTTTTGTTGAAAACAGAATAAAAACATTGTTCGGGGGCAATATGTAGTAAGTCAATTTTCGCGGAGCTATGGAGTAATTCAGTCTCTTTAATAAGATATAACCAAAGCGATCGATGTCTTTCTAGGGATAGGGTAGAAGGGGAGAGAACTCCTTTTCTAAGTTGTTTGTACCCATAAGGAAGAAAACTTCGAAAGTTTCTTTGATCGATGGGATCTGTCACTCGATCCCCTTTGTACAACCAAATAAGTAGTGGTCTTATGAAATAGCTTAGGCGTATGAGCCATGGACGCGGTACACTATTTAAAATAAGTTTGGTGATACTCATTTAAAGGGAACTTCCTCTTCAGTTTCAATGCCTAAGGCATCGTAGATGTATTGAAAGGTTGAAAGTAATTTTGGTTTGCCCTCTACAATTGCAATATTGTGTTCAAAATGAGCACTTGGCTTGCCATCAGCTGTTTTGATGGTCCAACCGTCTCTTCCTTGTATAACGCGATGCGTACCCATGTTAATCATCGGTTCGATCGCAACTACAAGACCTTCTTTGAATACCTTTCCTCTGCCGCGTTTACCGTAGTTGGGCATTTCGGGGCCTTCATGTAAACTGTTCCCTAAACCGTGTCCTACAAGTTCGCGAACGATTCCATAGCCTTTAGCTTCATTATATTTTTGAATAGCAAAACCTACATCTCCAACACGATTGCCCGCTTTGAATTGTGCAATACCAATGTACAGTGATTCTTTCGCTGTTTTTAAAAGCGCTTTTGTTTCTTCTGCCACTTCACCTACTTCGAAAGTATAAGCGTGGTCACCGTAAAAACCATTCATGAACACTCCACAGTCGATAGAGATAATGTCTCCATCTTTCAATGGGGTTTGGTCGGGTATACCATGTACCACTTGCTCGTTTGGGCTCCAGTTTAAAGTATTCGGAAAGTCGTACATTCCTAAGAACCCTGGTGCTCCCCCATGATCTCGAATGAATTCCTCGGCTAATTTATCTAATTCGAGGGGCATTGCTCCTGGCTTCACCTCCTTTGCGAGCATTCCCAAGGTTTTAGAAACGAGTTGGGCACTCTCTCGCATTAATTCGATTTCTTCCGGTGTCTTAAGTATGATTGCACCCATTTAAATTAGCGGTATTTGGGTCATTGAGGTAGGTTGATCAATACCCATTAATTTAAGAATAGTCGGTGCGATATCGCCAAGCACTCCGTCTTTTACTTCTTTCAGCTCCTTATCGACTAAAATAAGTGGAACGGGATTAGTCGTATGTGCAGTGTTCGGTGAACCATCTTCATTAATCATGGTGTCACAATTACCGTGATCTGCAATAACTAGTGTGGTGTAATCTTGATTAAGTGCTTCAGTAATTAAGGTTTCAGCGCAACTGTCGACGGTTTCACAGGCTTTAATCGCCGCATTCATATCACCTGTATGTCCTACCATGTCGGGGTTGGCAAAGTTGAGACAGATAAAATCAAAAGTACCCTTTGCTAAATGAGGCTGTAGTGAATCTCTAATTTCAAAGGCGCTCATTTCTGGCTGAAGATCGTAAGTGGCTACCTTGGGTGATGGACAAAGAATACGTTCTTCTCCTTCGAATGGGGCTTCTTTACCACCGTTAAAGAAAAAGGTAACGTGCGGATATTTTTCTGTTTCTGCAATCCGTAGTTGTGTCTTTTTAGCTTTTGAAACTACTTCGCCTAAAGTCTCGTTTAGATTGTCTTTGTCAAATACGATACTGACATTTTTAAAGTTGTCGTCGTATCGGGTCATAGTTACAAAATGCAACTGGAGGGGTTGCATTTCCTGCTCAGGGAAAGCAGTTTGTGATAAAGCTTGTGAGAGTTCCCTGCCTCGATCTGTTCTGAAATTAAAGAATAGGACAACGTCTTTCTCTTTAATGCTTCCGATCGTATTCTCTTGTTCATCTACCTTGATAATTGGCATGATAAACTCGTCAGTAACCCCATTTTCGTAAGAAGCTTCCATCTCGCTAACGATATTCTTGGTCTGGTTACCTTGTGCTTTCACGATGGCGTCATAGGCAATCTTTACACGCTCCCAACGTTGATCGCGATCCATTGCGTAATAGCGTCCTGTGACTGAGGCTAAAACGGCCTTTTTGTTTGCGATATATTCTTCTAAATTTTTAATGTATCCGGCACCGCTTTTTGGATCCACGTCTCTCCCGTCTGAAAAGGCGTGAATAAAGGTATTCGAACGCTCATTGCTCGCCTCAAAGAAATCTATCAGAGCTCTTAAATGACTCGTGTGCGCATGAACACCGCCATCACTACACAGACCTAAAAGATGAACATTTACTCCTTCTTTATTGGCGTAGTCTAGTGCGCTTTGAAGCACTTCGTTTTGGGCGAAGCTTCCTTCGGCAACCGCCTTGTTGATCTTGGCAAAGTCTTGATAAACGATTCTTCCTGCACCGAGATTCATGTGTCCTACCTCGCTATTACCCATTTGTCCGTCAGGAAGACCGACATGCATACCATAAGTTTTCAGAGTGGCATGAGGATAATTTTGATATAGGCTATCGATAAACGGAGTATTGGCTTGTTCGATGGCAGAGATCTTTGGATCAGGTGACATTCCCCATCCATCCAAGATCATTAGAAGTACCTTTTTGTTCATGGTATTCGTTTTTGGTTGATGTTACAAAGTTACGATTTCTAAGGAAGTAGGAGCGGATTGATATCTAGAAGCTGCTCCTTTAGATAGGAAGTTTTCAGGCTTGAGTTAATTACTTCAATACCCTTTACTTTTTGTTGCAATGCGATTTCGTAAACCCCTTTATTGATGTAACGTTTTAGAATCGGAATAGATTCGGGTGCATAAGATAAATGCCAAGGTTCATATTTAAATCCTTTGCGTTCCGGATGATTTGTATATACCAAATAGAACCCGTAATTGACTGCGTTATCGGTTAACCAGTGATGTAGGTTTTCGAAGGCTCCTCCACTATTAAAATGCTCTTCGAGTAAAACATCTCCATCTATCTTTATTTTGCCCTGTATCACGTCAATATCGGTACCCCAATGATGTCTTGAGGTTCCTGGAATAGTTGAGTACTCAATAATTTTTTTTACCGATTCTGTAGGTGATAGGCCCTCGGCCTGAAATCTCTTGAATTTACTCTCGAAGATGGCCTTTTGTCTAGAATAAGATCTGAAACTGGAGACGGGACTGATCACAATTCCATCCTCCCATGCGGCCACCCGCATTTTATTAAAAGCCTTGAATGTTTTTCTAGTTAAGACCAGCGGATCTTCTCCTTTCAAAGACCTAGGACTCATGCCCATTAATCGGTTAACGCTCCAGAAAAAAGGATCTTCTGAATCTATGAATGAGTCTTTTGCCCAGGTAGGTAAGCACCCAATCGCTAATGCGGTAGTGACGCTTTGTTTTAAAAATACTCTTCGTTTAATCATGGGATCGTTTTGTACATTTTGTAGTGCGGACCAACACCTTCAATTTCAAATTCCTTTCCTAATACTTGGTATCCATATTTTTGATAAAAACCAACCGCCGAGGTTCGTGCATTAAACCACAGAACGTTTTTACCGAGTTCAATTAGTTTAGACTCGGCCGCGTGAAGCAATTTTTGGCCGATTCCACTTCCCTGGTAATCCTCTAAGACGGCCATTCCTCTGAGTTGATAATAGCTGTCATTAATTACAGATTGTGGGTTGACCGTTAGGGTACAGCATCCAATGATTTGATCACTGTCTAAAGCAGCAAAATGAATACTTTCAGGATCATTATCTCCGCTAAAGTGACAGTCGTCTAGGGTCATCCCTTTGCGTAAGATATCTAAACGAACCTTTAAAATTGCCGAGGCTTCGGTGGTTTTTATGGATAGCATTTCGACCGATTTTATAGTAAATTTAAACTTTAGAATAGTTAGCATGCGGATAAAACTCTTTTTTGGTCTCTTTTTTAGTTTCGGATTGCTTTTTGCTCAGCAGTCGAAATCCCCCGAATTACATCTATTACGTGGTCAGGTTCTTTATAGAAATAGTTTTGTGCAAGATGAAGCTGTAGTGAATTCTACCCGTGATCTCAGTACGATAACCGATCAAAACGGTGCCTTTGAAATTTATGTCGCTGTAGGAGATGAGTTAGTTTTTAAGGCCGTTAACTATCAATTAGAAGTGGTTAAAATCACGAAAGATATTATTCAGAATAATCGACTGGTGGTCGAAGTTACAGAGCGCGTCAATGAACTTGATGAGGTGGTTGTAGGGCCAGAAAATCAACAGAAATTCATTGAACTGAAAAATGAAGAGTTCAAAGGGTACGATTATGGAATTGATCGATCTACCCCCGTTCAAAACACGGTTTTGTCACCATCAGCTACTGGGATGCGTGATGGACTCAACTTTGTAGCCATGTATAAATTACTTAAAAGCTTGCTTTTTAGTACTGATCCTGAAAAACCTTCAGTTCCCCTTTCAAAAGCGCTTCGTACGGTTTATGAAGACGACTTCTTTCTCAATGATCTAGGACTCGATCTGGCTGAGATTGAACTTTTTCTTCAGTTTTGTGACGAAACCATCCCAGCTCGCGATCTTCTTCGTAAAGAAAACGAATTCGAACTTATTGAGTTCTTAGTGAATAGCTCTGCTACCTTTAAAGAACAAAATCGTTGAGAGCACTCCTTTTACTGTTAGGTTTTCTCTGCACTGCTGTTTTTGCTCAAGCCCAAAACCGGCTTGTACAGATTAATGGAAAGATAAAAGCAGATTCACAGGACATTGAATCAGTTACCGTGCAGAATCTGCGTTCGGGGGCAGCTACCATTACCGATTCAAATGGCC
>JAAZVY010000006.1 GCA_018623195.1 Flavobacteriaceae bacterium
TCACTATCTCTCTACGGTTCGCAAGGCTCTTTCTACCTCGTATAGTGATTGCTTTGGAGGTGCTGATGCAGCTCACGAGTCTTTCACTTTCTTCCAAAAGGTAGTAAATGCAGTGATGACCAACCCTTTTTCGACAGGCGGTATAAGGGGACGCAAAAAAGGATTGACGCGGTTTCAACCTAGAAGTTTCAATATGGGAGTTTCAAAGCAGCTTTTCGAGGCTACTGGTGGATTTGGAAAGATTCATCCCGGTGAAGATCCTGAATTTGTATTTCGCACTTGGGATTTAGGATTTAAAACGCGTTTTGTGGATGGGGCTGAGGTCTTTCACGAAAGACGTATTCGTCTTAATTCGTTTTTAAAACAGATTTATAAATTCGGATCTGTACGTGTAATTTTAAATCGAATGCATCCCAAGTACCAATCAAGAATATTCCTTTTACCGAGTGTATTTACCGCTGGTTGGATAGTATTAATCGTCCTTTTACTACTCTCTTATTTATTCAATGTAAAGACTATTTATCTTGATTTTGCTTACCTGGGACTTTCCTTATATCTACTTTATTCTTTCCTATTTTTTGCGAGTACTTGGTATAGAAGTAAATCGTGGCTAATTGCTGTGGTGTCCGTTCCTCTTATGTTTATTCAATTTGCATCTTATGCCTATGGTTATTTAAGATCATCTATAAAACTCATTGGTGTTACTAGCGATCAGATACAAGCTAAACTTCCAGAGTTCTTTTTTAAAGACATTGCTTAACTTTCCTCTATGAAGTATAAGGTTGACCCGAAATTTTTTGTTTTTCTAGCACTTTCTATAGTCTTGTGGCAATTCACCAATTTAGCGAAGCCTATTTCAGTTAGTAAATTGGTTAATGTAACCTTTAAAGCCCCCGATGGGGATTATCAGTTAATTGATGATTCGGTAGTTTCTATCGAAACCAGGGTAACTGCAACAGGCTTAAGACTACTTTTTAACTCGCCTTACAATAAAGTTTATTCCTTATCGACAGAGTCGATGGTAGAATCGGATGATCAATTCGTCTTATTACCTTCTGACATAGAAAGTCAACTTCAAAAGGAATTTGGTGAAGCTATCACTATCGAAAAGATATTTACCGCAGAACTAGTCGTTCCTTTAGCGAGAATTGCATCTAAAAAAGTTCCTGTAATACCTGATGTTTCGATAACCTATAAACAAAATTATATTTTGAAAGGTGTCCTAAGTGTATCGCCAGATAGTGTAAGAATTAGTGCACCAGAGTCTACGCTACGAACGATTAATGCACTCAATACGGTACCTCTGAAACGAGATGATGTATCCCTATCTATAAATCAGCCTTTGGATATTGCTTATTCTGATTTAGGGCTCTCGAGTATAGAGCAAACCAAGGTTACCATTAATGCAGAGGTCGTACGATTCTCTGAGATGGTTTATGAAGTTCCTATTCTCCTTCCAGAACTTGAAAATGGGATGCGATTAGCCGTGTTTCCGCCGAGTGCACAAGTAGTTTGTAAGGCACCAGCAGATGTATTGAAAGCTTTAGATTCTGGAGCCTTTGGTGTCACTGTAGACTTTGATTTTAGCCAAGGTATGGATTCCTTGCCTTCAAGACTGCCTTTAAAATTTTCTTACAGCCCTTCTGATGTATTAGAGGTATTTTTTTCGAATGATCGAGTGAATTATATCCTAGAGAAGGAATGAAAGTATTTGCAATCACGGGCGGAATAGGGTCTGGTAAATCAAAGGTTTCTAATTATTTGATTGAAAAAGGCTATCCTGTTTATTCTGCTGATGACCGATCAAAGCAATTGCTTTTAGATGATAACATTCGCTTGAAAATTATGGATTTATTGGGTCCGGATGCATACACTGGAGATGGAGAGGTTTATTTAGCTAATAAGCCCTATATCGCATCAAAGATTTTTTCAGACGATGTGTTGAGAAAGAAAATGGAGGAGATTATGCATCCAGCAGTTCGACAAGACTTTGAAAGTTGGCTTAACGAGCAAAGCGCGAAATTCGTTTTTCAGGAATCAGCCTTAATATTAGCTTCGAAAAATCCTTATCCATTCGACAAGGTTATCTTTATAGATGCTGATTTAGATCAACGAATTGAAGGGGTTATGAGACGTGATCAAACTTCTCGTGAGCAAATTTTACAACGAATTGGGGCTCAACCTCAATTGGAGGATCACATTTCGCAAATCGATTATATCATCAATAATAAGTTTGATGATTCTCTCTTTGATGAAATAGATGCGTTAATTGAAGATCTTAAAAACGACAACAATGAATAAGAAGTGGTTATACATTACCTTGTTTTTAATGTCCGTTGCCCTAATAGGCATCATTTTGGTTCAAGGTTATTGGGTTAAAATTTCTTTCGATAGTCGCTCCGAAGAATTTTCAACGGCTATAATCGACGTTTTAGAACACACTTCAGAGCAAATTGAAGATCGTGAACGAAAAGACTATTACAATCAACTAGCAGTGCTCATCGATAGTGTAGGTGCTCCAAAATCTACCCATATTCGAAATTTTTTCTTTGTAAACCGAGGGGTTTCAGAAGATGAGATTATTTATTATTCGCACAACATTTTAGAGGAGGGGTATGATTTATCTACACAGTCACTACCTGGCTTTTGGGGTGCAACCTCTTCAGATACCACGAGGATTGTCAATTTTACATCGAATCGAACTAAAAAGGTTTTTAGATCTGGTCTTAGTAGCGATGGTTTAAGTTCAAACATTGAGCCTGTTGAGGTTATCGAAAAAATTGGATCACTCAGTAGTATTGAAAAGGCTCAATACGAAGACGTATTTATGGAGGCTGCTAAAGCTACTCCGATATATGAAAGACTTACTGCACAAGAAATTCAGTTTGTTTTGAGTAGGGAACTTCTGAAACGGGGTATTTCTTTACCCTTTGAATTTGGAGTTGAGCGCCAAGGATATCCTACCTCAGTAAGAAGTGAAGGCTTTGATTTTACTTCTTCCTCGACCTATCGGTCTTCCATTTTCAGGGATAGTGAAGGAGTGAGTGCTTATGAATTAGTGGTTGATATCCCTCGTAAAGATGCTTATCTCATCAGGGATGTTTTGGGCCTTATGGCTTTATCTGTTTTCTTCACCTTGATTATTCTTGCTACGTTTTCTGTGGCTATTTATCAATTAATTACACAAAAGAAGAATGCGGAGATTAAAGCAGACTTTATTAATAATATGACCCACGAGTTTAAAACTCCTATTGCAACTATTGGTCTTGCAGTGGATGCTTTGAAATCTACCCTACAAAATGAAACAGGAGGTAGGTATTTAGATATGATCCGCGATGAAAATAAACGTATGCTCACTCAGGTTGAGAATGTTCTTCAAATCGCACAGTTAGAGAGGGGGCAGATCGATCTTGATTTATCTGAAATTTCATTACACGAGATTATTCTAGCAGCTAAGAAACGTGTTGATCTAATTTCAAATGAGAGAAATGGCACAATTGTTGTAAAGCTTGATGCAGTTAAAGACGTGATTCAAGGAGATGCGTTGCATCTTACCCATGTTTTTATCAATTTATTGGATAATGCGATCAAGTACACGGATGAAAATAAAGCACCTGAAGTGCATATTTCAACTAGAGTGATTGATCACAGAATTGTAGTCGAGCTCTCTGATAATGGAATAGGGATGAGTCGAACTACCTTGAAACAAGCTTTTGATAAGTTTTACCGGGAAACCAGTGGAAACTTGCATTTAGTTAAAGGTCATGGTTTAGGTTTAGCCTACGTGAAACAGATTATAGAAGCACATCAAGGAACTGTTCGAGCAGAAAGTGAGAAAGGAGTGGGAACTACATTTTATGTTGAATTAAAACTAAAATGACCCAAATATGGCTGATGCTAAGAATATCTTACTTGTTGAAGATGACCCTAATTTCGGAATTGTTCTGAGAGATTATCTCAATCTCAATGGCTTTCAGGTCACTCTTGCGAAGAACGGAATGGAAGGGTTTGATAAATACAAAAAGGGAGATTATGATCTTTGCATCCTAGACGTGATGATGCCCTATAAAGATGGGTATACGCTAGCTAAGGAAATAAGGGAAGATAATACATCGGTTCCGATCATCTTTCTTACGGCAAAATCTATGAAGGAAGACGTTCTTCAAGGGTACAAGGTAGGAGCGGATGACTTTTTAAATAAGCCTTTCGATTCGGAGGTTTTACTGGCGAAGATTAAGACTTTATTAAAGCGAAAAAGCTCTCAGACGACCGTAAGCCAAAAGCAAACGGACTTTCAAATTGGAGATTTTCATTTAAATGCAAAGTTGAGATTCCTTACTTACAAGAAAGAGGATCCGATTAAACTTTCCCCAAAGGAAAACGATTTGTTAAAGTTGCTTGCACTTCATCTTAATGATTTGATGCCAAGAGAGTTAGCTCTTACCCAAATTTGGAGAGATGACAACTATTTTACCTCACGTAGCATGGATGTGTACATTGCGAAGCTTAGAAAATATTTGAAGCAAGATCCTAAGGTCGAGATTTTGAATATTCACGGAGAAGGCTTTCGTTTAGTAGTTCACGCCTAATTGGTCAAGCACACTTTTTGCGCTTAATTTACTGGGTTTAAACCAATGAAATTCTGGTTTCTTATTGTACCACGTAAGTTGACGTTTCGCGAAATTTCGACTGTGCTGTTTTATTTTTTCAGTTGCTTCATCTAGACTATACTTCCCTTCGAAGTATTCAAATAACTCACTATAACCTACCGTTTGAAGTGGTTTGAGATCTTTAAAAGGAGTTAGACTTTGGGCTTCTGTAAGTAACCCCAATTCAAACATCAGATCGACACGACTATTGATTCTATCATAGAGTAAATTGCGTTCCCAATTGAGGCCAATTTCGAAGACATTCTCAAAAGGCTTGGATTTCTTTTTGTTTTTAAATGAACTGTAAGGTTTGCCTGTTTGAAGACATATAGAGAGCGCTCTCTCTAATCTTCTGCGGTTCTGATGGTCAATATCTTCGGCACTGATTGGATCTAATTCTTTAATCTGATGACTTAGCTCCTCTAATGATTGTTTAGATAATTGCTCCAAAATACTTTCGTCTACTTTCGGAAAATCATCTAGACCATATAACAAAGCATCCCCGTATAACGGACTACCACCAACAATAACCGCAGATCCATACTTCTCTAAAAGTGATGAAACTCGGTGTCCTGCTTCAGAAGCATAGCTCCCAGCGGTTAAAGGGCTGTGTATACTATGAGAGTGGATAAAATGATGTAAAACCTTCGACTGTTCATCCTTGGTAGGCACAGCCGTCCCTATACTCATTTCTTTATAGCACTGTCGACTATCGCTTGAAACAACCTCTGTTCCTAATAAAAGTGCCAGCTCGATCGCAAGAGAAGTCTTTCCAGATGCGGTTGGTCCGCCTATATGAATGATAAAATTATTCAATGCTAACGATTTCGTAATTCTTTTTCGATCGATACGTTGAGAGTATGAGTTCGTTCAATTTATTTGGGGTGACAGGAGAAAGTCTTTTCTCGAGTACTTCTTTATTAGTCATTTGGTAGTTTAGATCGTAGAACCCCATTGCTTTAATTCTTTGATTTTCAATCAGAAAAACAGCGTGTTCTCCTTCTGTTCGCCCTTTATCAATTAATAAACTTAATTCACTCGGAAATGAAATCGCTGAAGAAGTATTTATTTTTAGATTGAACCGCTTTTTCGGCTTTAACGAAAACTGAACTTGTAAAACCCTTATTGCGTTGTAAAGCTCACTCTCGCAGAGTTCGGTCTCTATACGTTTTACAGATTTATAGATAGAATTTTGATGAATCGAAAGAGAGGATAATAGATTACTCACATGATTCTTGATGTTTTTTGCGTGCCCACACTCCAGTAGCTCAGATTTAGCATTGTAGAGCTTATAAACCCCTGTGGCTTCGGGTAATTTTCGAACAAGATGAATATGTGAAGGCTTTAGGTCTGATTCCTTCTCACTATAGGTTAAGTATTCAAGTTCTTTTTCAGCACCGTCTTTACTGATTAGAACTTTCAGTAAAAGAGCGGTAGCCTCAGCATCACCTAGTGCTCTGTGTCGATCACTCAAAGGTATTCCGAGCTCTTTGGTTAATTTGCCTAGTTTATAACTCTCTAGACCTGGAAGAAGTTTTTGAGATAATTCGACAGTACAAAGTGTCCTTCTTTCAAAGCTGTATCCTAAACGGTCAAATTCGAGTTGCAAGATTTTATAGTCGAATTGGGTGTTGTGCGCGACCAAAATGGCATCCTCGGTTAATTCAATGATACGTTTTGCGACCTGATAGAATTTTGGTGCTCCTTGAACCATTGAAGGTGAAATACCTGTGAGTTTACAAACAAAAGGTTGAATGGGTTTTTCAGGATCTATAAGACTATGGAATTGATCGGTCAGTTCGTTCCCTTCATACCGAAGAATTGCAATGTCTATAATGCCTTCTTCATTGAATGCTCCTCCAGTACTCTCTATGTCTACGATCGCATAGTTCATCGACTTCCGAATAAACTACTACCGATACGAATCATCGTACTTCCTTGATCTATAGCAACCTTATAATCTCCACTCATACCCATAGAAAGGGTAGGGTTTTCACCGAAATTAGATTGATACTGGTCGAATAAACCTTTTAAACCTTGAAATTCACGAGCAACTTGATTCAAATCGGATGTAAACGTAGCCATACCCATAAGTCCACAAGGTTTGATCCATTCAAGAACGTTACATTCGTTGATAGCCTCTTTTAATTCGTTTGAATCAAAACCAAATTTTGTGTCTTCTTGGCTAACATGAACCTGAAGTAGTACTGGGATACAACGATTGATTTTAGCTCCTTGCTTATTAATTTCCTTCAATAATCTCAAGCTATCTACCCCGTGTATTAGATGTACAAAAGGAGCGATGTATTTGACCTTATTTCGTTGTAAATGACCAATCATGTGCCAACGAATATCGTCAGGTAAGACTTCTTGTTTCTCTACTAATTCTTGCACCTTATTTTCTCCAAAATCTCTTTGTCCAGTCTCGTAGGCTTCTTGAATCAAAGAGATAGGCTTGGTTTTAGAAACCGCAATTAGCGTAACATTTTGGGGTAATTCCTTTCTGAAATTTTCTATCGCAGCAGATACACTCATTACCTAAAATTCAAGTTTGTCTATAATCGCTTGAGCTACTTCTAGAGCCTTTGCGCCATGTTCAAAGCTAACATTAGGCTCTTTACTTCCTTCTATAGCTAAAGCAAAGTCATTATGCTCTTCAGCAATCGCATTAACTTCGGTTGTTTCTGGGCTTTCGAAGTAAATCTGCTTTTTATCTCCTTCTGCAGTTTGAAGAATCATATCGAACGGTTCAGGATTTTCTGGAGCCTCCTTTATACGCACGACCTCGGTTTTCTTGGCAAGAAAATCAATGGTGATATAGGCGTCTTTTTGAAAAAGACGTGTGCGTCGCATATTCTTCAAAGATATTCTGCTTGCGGTTAGGTTCGCTACGCATCCGTTTTCAAACGCAATTCTAGCACTTGCAATGTCTGGCGAGGAGCTCACTACTGCAGCTCCATTTGCATCGATAGATGTAATCTTACTTTTAACCATTTGAAGCAATATGTCAATATCGTGAATCATTAAATCTAAGATCACAGATACATCATTCCCTCTTGGGTTAAATTCAGCAAGGCGGTGAATTTCTATAAATTTAGGCTCGTTGATATAGGAGGCAGCGGCTGAATAGGCGGGATTAAAACGCTCAACGTGCCCGACGACTCCAATAAGATTTTTTTCTCTTGCATCTTTGACCAGCTGATAGGCTTGGTTTACACTCGTGGTAATTGGCTTTTCGATGAGTAAATGAACACCGTGATTAATCGCCTTCTGTGCAACCTCAAAATGAAAAGGGGTAGGTGTAACGATACAAGCCGCGTCGATTTGACCTAGTAACTCATCGATAGAAGAATAGTATCGATAGCCTTTATTGGTTGCTAAAACCTCTGAAGTTTCGGTGTTAGTGTCGAAAAATCCAATCAGATCATACTTGGGATTTTCGGCAAGAAGTTTGAGATGGATTTTTCCAAGGTGTCCAGCACCAATTACTCCGACTCTAATCATAGGTCTTAAAATTTGATCAAAAATAAACATAAAGACGTTGTATTTTCGCTCGAAAGCTTTGAAGTGTGCGATTAGATGCTCCAAAACATAAGGGACAACGTAGGGCGATGGTTTCTTACCTCAAAGAAAGAGGTATATCGAATCAAGACGTCCTTAAAGCTTTTGAAAATGTCCCTAGACATCTATTTTTAGATGCTACACTAGAATCACATGCTTACGAAGATAAAGCCTTCCCGATTGGGGCAGAACAAACGATATCTCATCCATACACAGTAGCCTTTCAAACTGAGTTGTTACAAGTAGCTTCGGGAATGAAGATCTTAGAAATTGGAACAGGAAGTGGTTTTCAGACCGCAATTCTAATGGCTTTAGGAGCAGAGGTTTATACTATTGAACGTCAACTAGAACTCTACCGAAAATGTGATCGCCACTTTTCGGTTTATCCTCCAGGACCTAAAAAACTGATTTATGGAGATGGTTATAAAGGCTATTCGAAGGAAGCACCCTATGATCGAATTATTGTAACCGCAGGGGCTCCTGAAATACCAAAAGATTTATTGAAGCAATTAAGGGTCGGAGGTCTTCTTGTGATTCCTGTTGGTGAGGAGCAGCAGAAAATGGTTGTCCTTGAAAGAAAAGGGGCTAAAGAATTTCACCAAACCGTCTACGGTGATTTTCAATTTGTACCGCTGTTAAAGGAAACCGCCGGAGTTAAGAAGTAACCGTTTATCTGATTTTTTTGATTCGATCAAGATTGCGTTTATTCTCACGGTCTTTGATTGTTTCTCTTTTGTCGTAGTTCTTCTTTCCTCTTGCTAAAGCTACAGAGAGTTTCGCCCATCCTTTATCGTTGATGTAGAGTTTTAAGGGGACGATAGTCAAGCCGTCTTTAGTTACCTCCTTAAACAGCTTCTTTAATTCCTTTTTTTGAAGCAATAACTTGCGTTCTGCCGTAGGTTTATGATTATAAAAGCTACCATGAGAGTAAGGGTCAATATTCATATTAACGATGAAAAGTTCCCCTCGATCATTAAATTCACAAAAGCTTTCGGTGATACGTGCTTTACTTTGACGGATTGATTTGATTTCGGTTCCGCCCAGGACTAATCCAGCTTCAAAAGTCTCCAACAGCTCATAGTCGAAGCGAGCGCGCTTATTTTTAATTGAAACAGTATTCTGGCTCATAACCTAATTGCGTTGAACTGCCGTTTGAAAAAGGTGCTCAATATAAGTCGCTGTGTTCTTGGCGTATTTGTCGTCCTTGGTAATTAGGCTCTGTGTAATTCCCCCCTGTAGAAGTGAAAATAATTGTTTGGCAAAAACAGCAGGAGGAAGGCTAAGGTAGAACTCTCCGTTTTCTTGTCCTTTACTTAAAACTTTAGTAAAAAGGGACTCAATTTGTAGAATGGCATCATTTACCAGTGATTGTATTTCAGGTACGCCGGTACTCTGTACTCCGAAACTCACGATCGGACAAGAACCTATTTTTCTAACAAAATCAGGATATGTTTTATAAAAACCTAGAAGCTTTCGGATGGTGAATTGAGCAGATTGCTCAGGTTCTATGAGCGATTCTAAAGAAGTTAAAAGAATTTGGGCCGAATAATTGAATACCTCCTTGGCCAAATCTTCTTTATCCTTGAAATTCCCATAAATCGCTCCTTTAGTAAGTCCAGTAGCTTTAGTAAGCATACTTAGGCTAGTGGCTTCAAAGCCGTGCTTTAAAAAAAGCACGGCTGAAGTTTCTATAATAAAGGCTTTGGTTTTCTCTGCTTTGGTCATCCTGAATGAAAAAGGAAGCCTAATGTACAAAATACTAATCGGTATTTATCTTCCTTAATACCACATTTTCGTCAAAAGCATCGATTAAGACCGCATCACCCGTTGTGATTTCTCCAGATAACAACTTTTTAGAAAGTTCATTTACTACCTTTCGTTGAATAACTCGTTTTATAGGTCGCGCTCCAAAATCTGGATCAAATCCAATTTTAGCGATCGCTTCAACAGCCTGGTCACTAACTTCCATAGTTATTTCTTTGGTTTCTATCTTTTTGATTACTCGGTCCAACTGAATTCTTACAATGGACTCTATCGCTTCAGAGGATAAGGGTCTAAAGGTGATGATTTCATCAATTCGATTGATAAATTCTGGTCTCAGGTGTTTTTTAAGGGCAGAAACGATCTCTTTTTCTATGGATTCCATTTTGGATGGTGAGTTTGCTTCTGCATCAATCCATAAATGACTGCCCAGATTACTCGTCATAATAATCACTGTGTTTTTGAAATCAACCATACGACCTTGACCGTCTGTTAATCTTCCATCGTCTAGGACCTGAAGAAGCGTATTAAATACTTCTGGATGTGCTTTTTCAATTTCATCTAATAGTACCACAGAATAGGGTTTTCTGCGAACAGCCTCGGTAAGTTGCCCACCTTCTTCATATCCGACATAGCCTGGAGGCGATCCAACCAATCGGCTTACACTGTGTTTTTCACTGTATTCACTCATGTCGATGCGAGTCATAGCGCTCGAATCGTTGAATAAAAATTCGGTGACCGTTTTCGCCAACTCTGTTTTTCCAACTCCGGTGGTCCCAAGGAATAGGAAGCTTCCAATAGGCTTGTTTTCGTCTTGTAGTCCAGAACGACTCCTTCTAATTGCATCTGAAATAGCCTCTATGGCATGGTCTTGTCCAATTAATTTTTTCTTTAATTCCTCTTCTAGGTGTAGGAGTTTTTCTCTTTCAGAGGTAACGAGACTTTGAACAGGTATTCCGGTCCATTTAGCGACAACTTCTGCAATATCTTCCGAAGTGACTTCTTCTTTGATGAGTTGATTGTTATTATGGGTGCTTTGCGTTTCTAAATCCTTTAAAACCTCTTCCTTTTCCTTGATTTTACCATAACGTATTTCAGCAACCTTTCCATAATCGCCATTACGCTCGGCTCTTTCAGCTTCGAGTTTTAATGCTTCAATTTGATTTTTTGTTTTCTGTAACTCGTCAATGACTCTTCGTTCTGATTCCCAAATACTAAATAGATGGTTTCTCTTTTCTTTCAATTCTGCTAAATCGAGATGAATAGATTTCGATTTTTCGTGATCACCTTCACGTTTAATGGCTTCAAGTTCAATTTCGAGCTGCATGATTTTTCGATCAAGAATATCGAGTTCTTCTGGTTTTGAATTGATCTCCATTCGAAGCTTAGATGCTGCTTCATCCATGAGGTCAATTGCCTTGTCTGGTAAAAATCGACTAGTGATATAACGTTCAGATAAAACCACCGAACTGATTACCGCTTCATCCTTAATTTTTACTTTATGATGAGCTTCATATTTTTCTTTTAACCCTCTTAGAATGGAGATGGCGCTTTCAGTGTCGGGTTCCTCGACAAGCACCTTTTGAAATCTTCGTTCAAGTGCCTTGTCTTTTTCAAAGTGTTTTTGAAATTCATCCAAGGTGGTCGCTCCGATAGTTCTTAATTCTCCTCTAGAAAGAGCTGGTTTAAGAATGTTTGCTGCATCCATGGCACCAGAACCACCACCTGCACCTACTAAAGTGTGAATTTCATCAATAAATAAAATGATTTGACCATCAGATTCTCCAACTTCTTTTACCACCGTCTTGAGTCGTTCCTCGAATTCACCTTTGTATTTGGCCCCTGCTAGCAGTAGCCCCATATCTAGGCTATAGATTTTTTTATCCTTTAAGTTTTCGGGAACATCACGAGCTACAATACGCTGCGCCAAACCTTCGATAATCGCTGTTTTACCTACTCCAGGTTCTCCCACTAGAACCGGGTTGTTCTTACTTCTTCTCGATAAGATTTGTAGTACTCTTCGTATTTCATCGTCTCTCCCAATAACGGGATCAAGTTTTCCGCTATCTGCGAATTCATTTAGGTTCTTAGCATATCGGGATAGGTGAGTGTTTTTGCCATTATTCGAGTTAGTGGGTTTCTGCATCTGGTTAAGTCGTTCTTCTGTAATTCCCGCATCTTTCATGATAGAAGCCGCTGTGCCTCCTTTTAAAAGAAGTGCCATGGCTAGGTGTTTGAGTGTTGCAATTTCTTGACCTTCCTTTCTTGCTCCTGCGAGAGCGCTAGTTAAGACCGTAGCTGAAGAACTACTCATCATTAAATTTGATCCCTTGCTTTTTCCTAAATGGTTAAGACTCGCATCTATAGCTTTTTGTAATCGTTCGAATTGAGGTTTTGAGCCTGTCCAGTACTCGAATTCGTCAGTGCTTTTATTGCTGGCTGCTTTAAGTAAATGTATAGGTTCTACCGAAGTATGATCTAAACTTTCGGCAATTATTTGGGCTTCTCCAATGGTTTCTTGAACCTTTTGGCTAAATGAGTTTATATCAATCATATTCTCTGTTTTTCAGATAGAAGGTCAAACAACAAGCCAAATTGAAATAGTTATCCAAAGATGTCATTATGTCTTGATTTAGACTGATTTAAATGACAATACGTCAGTTAATAATCTTTGTAATTTCTGTTAAAAACTGTCGTTAACCTAGGATGTTTAAAGTAACCACTGTTGTATTTTTGCTAAAAACAAATACTATGCAGCGCGATCAACTCATTTTTGATTTAATACAAAAAGAGCAGTCAAGACAATTACGAGGTATTGAATTGATTGCTTCTGAAAACTTTACTTCACCTGCAGTGATGGAAGCAGCAGGGTCTATTTTGACCAATAAGTACGCTGAAGGCTATCCTGGTAAGCGTTATTATGGAGGATGTGAAGTAGTTGATGAAATTGAAAATTTGGCCATTGAACGAGCTAAGGAATTATTTGGGGCAGCCTATGTGAATGTTCAGCCGCATTCAGGTTCTCAAGCGAATGCATCCGTTTTTCATGCTTGCTTAACACCTGGTGATAAGATTCTCGGGTTTGATTTATCTCATGGGGGTCACCTTACCCATGGTTCTCCGGTGAATTTTTCAGGTCGATTATACAAGCCTTCTTTTTATGGTGTTGATCGTGAGACAGGATTGCTTGATTATGATGCTATCGAGGCAATAGCCGTGAAAGAATCTCCTAAAATGATTATTGCAGGAGCGTCTGCCTATTCCCGTGATATCGATTTTGCTCGTTTTAGAGCGATCGCCGATAAGGTGGGGGCGCTTTTACTGGCAGATATTTCTCATCCATCTGGTTTAATCGCTAAAGGTATTTTGAATGATCCACTACCACATTGCCATATAGTGACTACGACGACTCATAAAACGCTTAGAGGTCCTCGTGGTGGGATGATTATGATGGGTGAAGATTTTGAAAATCCTTTCGGAATCAAGCTAAAAGATGGTAGTTTAAGAAAAATGTCGGCACTACTTGACCTTGCTGTTTTTCCTGGTAATCAAGGAGGACCATTAGAACATATTATTGCGGCCAAGGCAGTGGCTTATGGTGAGGCGTTAACAGATAACTTCTTACACTACATGGTTAATGTTAAGAAAAATGCAGCTGCTTTAGGAAGTGCAATGGTTGGTCACGGATACCAGATTATCTCCGGAGGTACTGATAATCATATGATTCTCATTGATCTTAGAAATAAAGGGGTAACTGGTAAGGATGCCGAAAAGGCTTTAGAGAAGGCAGATATTACAGCGAATAAAAATATGGTGCCTTTTGACGATAAGTCTCCATTTGTTACCTCAGGGATACGCTTGGGCACACCAGCAATAACCACTAGAGGACTGGGAGAAACCGAAATGAGTCAAGTCGCTACCCTTATTGATCGCGTTCTTAGGGATGTTACGAACGAAACTGAAATTGCTGCGGTTCGTAAGGAGGTAAACGAGTTAATGCAAAACAGACCGTTATTTAATTTCTAACGGACTAAAGTCAATTCGTAATTCGAATAATTTATTCCAATTTTTGCCTGTCACAAAGAAGGTTTTACGCTCTTTGTGATAGGCAATCCCGTTTAATACAGAATTGAGAGGATCGAAAGAGGAGTCTTTGTCGATCAATTCTTTTAATGAACTTAGGTCAAGAACACCAAGAATTGCTCCGCTGTTTTTGTCAATCACCATCACACTGTCCTTTTGGTAGACATTACTTAAGATAAGATCTCCGTACAGTTCTAGCTCATTCGCATTTTTGAAGTAGGAATTTTGAGAACTGATGGTTAGATAGTCAATTTCTGAAGCATCTACTTTCGATAGTCTCCAGATCAATTCAGAACCATCACTCTTATAAATGAAATTATCATCGTGTGTGAGCCCCCAACCTTCTCTTGATCCTCTATATTCAAAGGGTTGAAGAGAATCGAAGTTTGTTTTGTCTCGAATCGTCCCGTATCCGTTCTGCCAGGTGAGATGAAAAAGTTGATCATCGACCAAGGTAATTCCTTCACCAAAAATGTCTTTACCGAGTTTTTTTACTTGGTCTATTACCCCGGTAAAAGGGTTGTAACGGATAATAAGAGATTTACCTAATCCTCCAGTACTTTCATACAACCAATCCCCGTCAAACTCTAAGCCTTGAGTATAATAATCGGTTTTGTGTTCAAAGGTATTTACAACTTCAGCGACTATCTTGATCGGCTTTTCACGAGCGTATACTGATAGGGTTATGGGCAGTTCTTCTTCTTTATTATTGAAAGTGAAACGAGCGATTAACTTTTGCTTTCCAATCGTTGTGTTTTCTGGTAGTTGTAGTAAGCCTGCTGAATAATCAAGTTTTTGTTCATTCATAAAAAAGGCGAGCGATTCGGTATTAATTCTTGAATCTATATTCATCTTAATAACAGAACCTGGATAGATTTTCTCTCCTTTATGGACACCTACCTGAGGTAATTTCTCAATTTTCGATGCACACCCGGTGAATAAAAAGGTGAGAACTAGGAATAGATGACTAATTTTTAAATATGCCTTCATAAGGTGAAAATACGCCAATGCGAAAATTGTGACAAATAGAAATAGGTTTATCTTTGCATCGGCAAGCGCTGCACGACCAGCTCCTGCAGAATCCCCCAGGGTGGGAACACAGCAAGGGTATGTGGTTGTAGCGGTGCGATGTAGTTGCTTGCCTTTTTTCTTTTCTTATGGCACAAGTTGCATTAATTACTGGAGCTTCTTCTGGAATTGGTAAGTCAATAGCCGAACATCTTTCGAATAAAGGTTTTATCGTTTATGGTACGGCCCGTGTACCAGAAAAGTACCCAACTCCAAAGGACTATTCTTTAATTTCCTTGGATGTTACTGATTTGAAAAGTATCAGGCAATGCGTGCAAGAACTGATTGACAAAGAGGGTAGAATAGATGTGTTAATAAATAATGCAGGAAGAGGTATGACTGGTCCGGTTGAGGAGACCGATATCGATCAGGTTAAAGCTCTTTATGAAACCAATTATTTTGGCCCTGTTTCTATGATTCAAGAGGTCCTACCATTCATGAGGAAACAAAAAGCAGGTACCATTATTAACGTAACTTCTATTGCAGGGTATATGGGCTTGCCTTTTAGAGCTCATTACTCTTCTGTAAAATCTGCACTTTCTATTCTTACAGAAGGTATTCGACTAGAGGTAAAACCTTTCGGAGTATCGGTATATTCATTGGCACCTGGCGATTTTGCAACCGATATCGCCAGTCGTCGCTTTAATGCGGAGCTTTCAAAAGATTCTGCTTATCAAAACACCTACAAACAGCAATTAGAGCTCTTTGATGAGCATGTTGATACAGCAATGGATCCCATTGAAGTTGCGATTAAAATAGAAGAAATCATCACAAAAAATCCTAAGCGAATACACTTTTTAGTTGCGAATAAATTGCAGCGATTATCGGTACTTTTGTTGAAGAAAGTATTGAGTCAAACCCAATACGAAAAACTGCTAGCTAACCATTATAATTTATAGTCATGAAATTCTTTATCGACACTGCAAATCTCGATCAAATTCGTGAGGCCCAAGATTTAGGCATCATTGATGGAGTAACGACCAACCCTTCACTAATGGCCAAAGAGGGTATCTCTGGTGAATCGGCTATTTTAGATCACTATAAGGCCATTTGCGAAATTGTTGATGGGGATGTGTCAGCAGAGGTGATTTCAACTGACTTTGAAGGTATGGTTCGGGAAGGGGAGATTCTAGCAGATCTACATCCACAAATTGTGGTAAAAGTACCGATGATCAAAGAAGGACTTAAAGCTATTACCTACTTTTCTCAAAAAGGAATAAGAACGAATTGCACCCTTATTTTTTCGGTAGGTCAGGCATTGTTAGCTGCTAAGGCAGGCGCAACTTATGTTTCTCCATTTATCGGTAGACTTGATGATATCTCTACCGATGGCCTTCGTCTGATAGAGGACATCCGAAATATCTATGACAACTATGATTTTGAGACAGAAATTCTAGCCGCATCGGTTCGTCACCCAATGCATATTGTAGAATGTGCTCAAATTGGCGCAGATGTAATGACTGGGCCATTATCAGCAATGCTTGCACTCCTAAATCACCCACTTACCGACAAAGGTTTAGCCACCTTTCTTGCGGATCACAAAAAATTAAACGGTTAATTCTTTATGCTTTCAGTTTCTAATCTTTCGGTTCAATTCGGAAAACGTGTATTATTCGACGAGGTAAACGTAACCTTTGCCCACGGCAATTGCTACGGTATTATCGGAGCGAACGGTGCAGGGAAGTCAACTTTTATGAAGATCCTTTCTAAAAAGCAAGACCCTACCTCTGGACACGTTCATCTAGAGCCCGGTAAGCGTATGTCTGTTTTAGAGCAGAACCATAATGCTTGCGATGATTTTCCGGTATTAGAAACAGTGGTTAGAGGAAACAAAGATCTGTTTAGTATTAAACAAGAAATTGATGCCCTTTATGCGGATTACAGTGATGAAAACGCAGATCGAATAGGAGAACTACAGGTTCAGTTTGAAGAAATGAATGGTTGGAATGCTGATTCTGAAGCTGCCGCCTTACTTTCCAATCTAGGGATTAAGGAGGATTTGCATTATCAGTTGATGGCTGATATCGATCCTAAAATGAAGGTTAGAGTGCTGTTAGCTCAGGCACTATTTGGTAATCCGGATGTACTGATTATGGATGAACCTACTAACGACCTTGATTACGATACTATTAGCTGGCTCGAAGACTTCCTTGGAAATTATGAAAACACCGTACTTGTTGTATCGCATGACCGTCACTTTTTAGATGCTGTTTGTACCCATATTGCAGATATTGACTTCGGAAAAATCAATCTCTTTTCGGGTAACTATACTTTTTGGTATGAAAGTAGCCAGTTAGCGGCTCGTCAACGTGCACAACAAAACAAAAAAGCTGAAGAAAAAGCTAAAGAACTTCAGGAATTCATACAACGATTCAGTGCTAACGTAGCTAAAAGCAAGCAGGCTACCTCAAGAAAAAAGATGCTTGACAAGTTGAAGGTTGAAGATATTAAGCCTTCTTCTCGTCGTTACCCAGCGATTATCTTTGAAAGAGAACGCGAAGCAGGTGATCAAATTCTTCAAGTAGAAGGATTAAAGGCAGTATCTGAGGATGGTGCCGTACTTTTTGATAAGATCGATCTAAATATGGTAAAGACCGATAAAATCGCACTTATTTCAAGAGATGCCCGTGCAACTACTGCATTTTATCAAATTATCGCAGGGGAGGAGACGGCCGCTTCTGGCACCTATTCTTGGGGTGTTACTACCACACAATCCTATTTACCCGCAGATAACGATGCTTATTTTAATGAGGCGGTAAGCTTGGTAGACTGGCTACGTCAGTACGCAAAAACTGAAGAGGAGCGCGAAGAAGTTCACCTAAGAGGCTTTCTTGGTAAAATGCTGTTTAGTGGAGAAGAAGCTTTGAAGAAATGCAATGTTCTTTCAGGTGGAGAAAAGGTTCGATGTATGCTCAGTAGAATGATGCTTCTTCGAGCTAATGTTCTTATGCTTGACGAACCAACGAATCACCTCGATCTTGAGAGCATTACCGCTTTTAATAATTCGCTAAAGCAATTTAAGGGGAACCTATTAGTCACGACTCATGACCATGAGTTTGCAAATACGGTAGCGAATCGAATTATTGAGATTACTCCAAAAGGAGTGATCGATAGATACATGACCTTTGATGACTATATGGAAAGTAAAGACATTAAAGCGCTCAGAAACTCTATGTATAGTTAAGCGTTAAAATACTTCGAGTTCCAAATAAAGGGGTTGAAGTTCTTACCCATTGAAATCCCGTAAAAGATCGTTAAGCCAACGACTCCTTTGAAGAAAAAGAAGAATAGGATCCAAAATTGAGCTGAACTGGCTTCTTTGCTGAATAACCCATCAGGTACAAGCAGGGTGAGAAGATAGCTCACCAATAATAAAGTGATTACTAATTCTACCGGGCCTCTAAGTGGCCATACTGTTAATTTTCTAAAGCCACTAAGATCATTACCCCACTTATGAATTAAGGTGTAATAGCCATTTCCGATAGGAGCGAATAGCAATGGGTCATCTTGGTTTTCTAATTTGAATAATTTTGAAGGGGCTAAGATCTGAAGGTTCTTTATTTCGGTTTGATGCCTGTCTTCGAAATCTTCGATTTTTTGTAGAGCTTCTTTCGGCAGTGAAGGTTTAAAATACTTCAGAGGTAAGAATCTAAGCCTGTAGGTAGTTGCTATTTCACGAATACTATCGATATGATATACTTCTCCGAGTTCTAACTGGTCAGCGTCAATAACATTTAACGCACTGTAGTCCAAATTTTTTAGGCGATATTCAAGGGTTGAATTTGCGTCTTTTTTTGTCGGACGCTCAAATAGATTAGAGAAATCAATATCCTGATAGAATTGATAATCTCTTTCTTTTTGAGACTGAAGTTTCTCTAAAAGGTTGAGTTTCGGAATCATAGTAATCTTTTTCTAGCTTTTCAAAATTACAATAAGTCCAATAAAAAAGGAATTGCTTATCGCAATGAACAATCAAATTTTTCTTGAAGATTGTTAACGATGCGTTCCATAGCCTTATCTACCTGTTTGTCTGTTAGCGTTTTTTCGGGATCAGAAAGAACCAGACTAATACCATAAGACTTCTTGCCAGAGTCTAATGATTTCCCTTTATAGACATCAAAAAGATTAACGTTTTTAAGCAATTTGCGTTCTGATTCAAAACACACGTCTCTGATTTCACTGAAGAGAACATGATCATCGAGTAACAGCGCTAAATCTCTTCGAACCGCAGGATATTTTGCAATTGGAGTATATAATTTCTCGCCCTCTTTTTGGTCTGATAGGGTAAGAACCGAATCCCAATAAATGATTGAGGCAAATACGCTCTCATCGATGTCATAATTTTCTAGATGACTATCTTGAACAAGACCTACTTCGGCAATTATTTGACCATTAGATTCAATGATTAATCCTTCTGAGAAGAAAGCATGTTCATTATTCAGAAGTGATTCGTGTAAATCGTGAATGCCTAACCGTTTTAGAAGTTCTAGACTCACCGTCTTGATATCAAAAAAACTAGTGGCAGACTTTGTTTGCATCCAGTTTTCAGGGTATCTACTTCCAGTAACCGCTAAAACAAGTTCTTGCTTTTCTTCAAATTCTTTACCCTTTTTGAAATAGGTTTTACCAAATTCAAAGAATTTAATGTCATTTCGCTGTCGATTGAGATTGAAAGCTACACTTTGAAGCGTCGTTCCAATCATATGATCTCTGAGTACCTCAAGCTCTTTACTTAAAGGATTCTTCAACGCAACGGATTGTCCGGACCAGTTACTAGAAATAGAAACTAAGCTATTGGTTAAAATTTCATTATATCCTAGACTAACTAGAAAATCAGCTACTCTATTTTGATTTGGAAGGTTAGAAGAAGATTTAGAACGGTTTAAAGTACTGGTTAGCTTTTGTGGAATCGGAATGTGGTTGTACCCATAAACTCTTAGAATCTCTTCAACCACATCGATCTCTCTAGTCACGTCGACTCGATATAGCGGCGCGATTAATCCTAGTCCAGATTCTGTTTCGTTGAGAATTCTAAAATCTAAATTAACGAGAATCGATTTAATTTTCTCTTTCTCTATTTGGTGCCCCAGAATGGCATTTAACTTCTCATAGTTTAAGAAAAGTTGAACCGAATCCTTCTCTTTGGGGTAGAAAGAGGATATTTCGCTGGAGATTATTCCACCTGCAACTTCACGAATTAGGATGGCTGCGCGCTTTAGTGCAATTTCACAAAATTCAATATCAATACCTCGTTCAAATCTGAACGAAGCGTCTGTGCTTAATCCGTGTCTTTTTGCTGTTTTACGAACACTCACAGGGTCAAAGTAGGCGCTTTCAAGAAAGATACTCGTTGTTGTGTTACTTACTCCCGAGTGATGACCACCAAAAACACCAGCGATACACATAGGGCCTTTAGTGTCACAAATAACAAGATCATCAGTAGCTAACTCACGATCAACCTCATCTAGGCAAAGCAATTTTTCACCTTGTTTTGCTTTTCTAACTACTACTTTTGAACCTTTGATTTTGTCATAGTCAAAGGCGTGTAATGGTTGACCAATCCCATGTAGAATGAAGTTGGTGACATCTACAATATTATTGATGGGATTTAATCCGATACTTTTTAATCGATCCTTTAACCAGGTTGGTGATTCTTTAACTTCAATTCCACTTATTACTACTCCTAAGTATCTAGGTGCTAATTCGTGTTCTTCAACTTCTATTTCAATCGGTGAAGTAGTGTTTTCAACATGGAACGAGGAGACGGGTATGGTATTTAATGGAGGTTGCGCATTTTCTAAAGCTAGACCAGCCCTAAGGTCTCTTGCCACTCCATAATGACTCATAGCATCTGAACGATTCGGTGTTAATCCGATCTCGTAGACATGGTCTTCATAGGTTTCGAATACATTCGATAGGGGTATTCCGATTTCTGTATCCTCGGGTAGAACTAGGATACCATCATGGGAGGTTCCGATCCCCATTTCATCCTCTGCACAAATCATCCCAAAGCTCTCTTCTCCTCGAATCTTACTCTTTTTGATTTTAAAAGGTTCTCCATCTGTGGGATAAAGTAATGTACCTACGGTGGCTACAGGAACTTTTTGTCCCTCGGCAACGTTAGGTGCCCCACAAACGATCTGAACTACTTGATCACCAAGATTTACCTCGGTAACTTTAAGTCTATCGGCATTAGGGTGTTGTTTACAACTTATTACTTCACCAACAACAATCCCTTCGAGCCCTCCTTTGATCGATTGAAAAGAAGTTAGGCCCTCTACCTCAAGTCCTAGGTCAGTTAGTAGTTCTGAGGTTTTTGAAGGACTTAAATCGAAATCTAAATAATCATGTAACCAGCGATGAGAAATATGCATAAATCGATTGACTTAAAATAAAGGCGTAAATATAAGACCTTCCTAGAAGTTAAAGTGCTTCCAAGCGCCTGTTCTAGGAATTGGACAGTTGATTATTACCGTTTCTTTCGAAACGGGGTGGATAAAACTTAAACTCTTAGCGAGTAAATCAATTCCTCCATCTGAATTACTTCGTTTAGAACCGTATTTAAGATCTCCTTTTATAGGCAAACCTATCTTAGATAATTGTGATCTAATTTGATGATGTCGACCCGTTTCTAATTCAATTTCGAGAAGGTGGTAATGGGTCGAACTTTTTAGTTTTTTTGCTGTTAATAGGGCTATTTTTGATCCGTCAACTTCCTTGTCGTGTGCATAGGATTTATTGTTTGCAGGTTTTCTAAGTAGCCAGTGCTCGAGCCTAAACGAATCACTTTTTAGTTCTCCAGATACGATGGCCCAGTATTTTTTACTAGGAGTTCGGTCTGCAAAAGCCTTGTTCATTCTTGCAAGGGCTTTTGAAGTTTTAGCGAAAAGCACAATTCCTTTTGTCGGACGATCTATACGATGTATGACTCCAAGATAAGCTTCTCCGGGCTTGTTGTATTTTTCGACGAGATAGGATTTAATCAGGTCGGAGAGGGGAGTGTCCCCGGTTTTATCGCCTTGAACTAAAACTCCTGAAGGTTTATTTACCGCGATGAGATGATTGTCTTCGAATAGAACTTCTAACACTAATATTGTTCGTTTTCGTTCGGAAAATCTTTGGACTTAACATCTGCAACATATTTTGCTAGTGCCCCATTGATCTGCTCATCTAGATTTAGATACCGTCTTAAAAATCGCGGACTAAATTCAGTTGACATTCCTAACATGTCATTAACTACTAAAACTTGGCCATCAACGCCATTTCCCGCACCAATACCGATAACCGGAATATGAAGTTGAGCTGCTACCTTTTGAGCAAGCGCTGCAGGGACCTTTTCTAAAACAATGGCAAAGCACCCTAGTTTTTCTAAAAGTATTGCGTCGTTAATAAGCTTTTCAGCTTCGGCATCTTCTTTGGCTCTTACGGTATAACTGCCAAATTGGTAGATCGATTGAGGAGTTAACCCAAGGTGCCCCATAACGGGGATTCCTGCGCCAAGTATTCGCTTTAAAGAGTCTTTAATCTCTTCACCACCTTCAATTTTTACCGCATGAGCTCCACTTTCTTTCATAATTCGAATAGCAGATCGAAGCGCTTCTTTTGAATCGCTCTGATAGCTTCCGAACGGAATATCAACAACAATAAGAGCCCTCGAAACGCCACGTACCACCGAAGATGCGTGATAAATCATTTGATCTAAAGTGATAGGAAGGGTGGTTTCGTGCCCTGCAAATACATTGCTTGCAGAATCTCCTACTAGAATAACGTCAACCCCAGCTTTATCAACTAGTTGCGCCATTGTAAAATCATAGGAGGTAAGCATAGAGATTTTCTCTGCTTGCTGCTTCATCTCTAAAAGAGACTTTACGGTTACTCGTTTAAATGTTTTTTTGGCTGTTGACATTTGAAAGACTAATTTTCAACAAAGGTAAATGTAAATTATGATTGAGAACTATCGACTCCTTTTACTTGTACTATTGTTGTCTTTTCATCCATTAAGTGCACAGAAGCCTAAAGAGGTGATTGAAACTTTTTTTGAATCCTTTCATCAAAAAGACACCGTCTCTCTTAGTGGTTATTTTATGCGTGACGCGCGATTAGCGAGTGTTCAGAATTCTTTAGATGGAGTTAGGACGAAGAAAGAGTCGGTTGAGGATTTTATTAAGGCTATAGGCTCTATACCCGATGATCTTTCTTTTGAAGAGCGGTTACTTGATTTTAACGTTGTGGATGCCAGCGGAATGACATTGGTCCTTACTCCTTATGAATTTTACGTTAACGGGAGGTTTTCTCATTGTGGCACGAATGTTTTTACTCTTGTAAAAATGGAATCTGAATGGAAAATTCTAGCGTTATACGATACTCGAAATAAGTCCTGTGAATTTAGCAATCAGACAAATTAACTCGTATAGCTAAACCGCCTTCAGAGGTCTCTTTGTACTTGGTAGACATGTCTTTAGCAGTATCCCACATGGTATCTATGATTTGGTCTAGACTAATTTTAGAATCTCCTGATTTTCTTCCCAATGCAAGTTGAGCTGCATTAATTGCTTTTACAGCACCCATTGAATTTCTTTCTATGCAAGGTATTTGAACTAATCCTCCGATCGGATCACAGGTGAGGCCTAAGTGGTGTTCCATGGCAATTTCTGAGGCACTAAGCGCCTGATCGGGTGTGCCTCCTAAAAGTTCAGTAAGTGCCGCTGCTGCCATTGCTGAGGAAACACCAATCTCTGCTTGACAACCACCCATAGCCGCTGAAAGTGTTGCATTCTTTTTAAATAGGGTTCCAATTTCTGCAGCAACCGCTAGGAACCGTTCGATTTCATCTGCACCACCGTCGTGATTCTCAATGACTAGGTAATACATAAGCACTGCAGGAATGACTCCTGCGCTACCATTAGTTGGAGCGGTAACTACTCGTCCCATAGCTGCATTTACTTCATTCACAGCGATGGCAAAACAACTTACCCATTGTAGTATTTGTCTAAATCGAACCCTAGAGTTTCTTATTGCTTCAATCCACTCTTCTGGAGTTGAATAGTTGTGATTTTCAATAAGTTCCTTATTCATTTTAGCAGCTCGCCTTGTAACATTTAACCCTCCAGGTAGTTCGCCTGTAGTGTGGCAACCTTCATACATGGCTTCGAGCATAACTTGCCAGATCTCACTAAATCGATTCTTAGTGTAAGACACACCGTACCTCTCGAACTCGTTCTCTAAAACGAGATCGCTAATTTTCTTTTGATTTTTCGAGCAATGATCTAATAAATCTTTACCTCTATTTGAAGGGTATCGGTAACGGTAATCAGGTTCCTTTTCATCCTCAAAACCCTGCTTGCCTACTACAAAGCCTCCACCCACCGAAAAATAAGTCGCATGAATATGCTCATTATTGGTTAGCAGTGCTTTTATGATCATACCATTTGAATGTTCTTCAAGGGCCTTACGATGAAAGATGATCTGCTTCTGCGGATCAAAAGAAAGATTAGATTTTCCAAATAAATGAAGTTGTTTTTCGTCGGCAACCCGATCTAAAATTTCACGAAGTTTTAAGGTCGCATCCTTTTCATAATCAGCCCCACTTAAACCCAAGATCAATGCCTTGTCGGTGGCGTGCCCTTTACCGGTAAGGGATAGAGAACCATAAAGATGAATTTCGATGGATATAATATCTGAAACAGCAATACTCTTACGTTCTAATTCTCTCTTATAGAGTTGGCACGCTCTCCAAGGGCCAAGGGTGTGAGAGCTAGATGGACCTATGCCAATACTTAACATTTCAAAAGAGCTAATCGCACTCATATCGGTCAATTTGTGCTTAAAGTTAATTCAATTTCTGACAGCTTGTCAGTCTTTTATGGATGGCACAAATCTTGACTTAGTGAGGACAAAAACGAAACTATTTCAGTTATGAGTAAAATTATAGGTATTGACCTCGGAACCACCAACTCTTGCGTTTCTGTAATGGAAGGGAATGACCCAGTGGTTATTCCAAACGCAGAAGGTAAAAGAACCACTCCATCGATGATTGCTTTTGTAGAAGGAGGCGAAATCAAAGTAGGAGACCCTGCAAAAAGACAAGCAGTTACGAACCCTCACAAAACGATTTATTCTATTAAGCGTTTTATGGGTAATAAATTCTCTGAATCATCAAAAGAGACAGAGCGTGTTCCTTATAAAGTAATTAAAGGTGATAACGATACTCCACGTGTAGAGATCGATGATCGTTTATATACTCCACAAGAATTATCTGCAATGATTCTTCAAAAGATGAAGAAAACTGCAGAGGATTATTTAGGACAAACAGTTTCAAGAGCAGTAATTACTGTTCCTGCATACTTTAATGATGCTCAGCGTCAGGCAACTAAAGAAGCTGGGGAAATCGCTGGTTTAACCGTTGAGCGAATCATCAACGAGCCAACGGCTGCCTCATTAGCGTATGGATTAGATAAAAAAGACAGTGATCAAAAAATTGTTGTTTTTGACTTTGGTGGAGGAACGCACGATGTTTCAATCTTAGAACTAGGTGACGGAGTATTCGAAGTTCTTGCAACCGATGGTGACACTCACCTAGGAGGAGACGACGTTGACCAAGCGATTATTGACTGGTTAGCTGCTGAGTTTGAAGCTGAGGAAGGGATTGATCTTCGCAAAGATGCTATGGCTCTTCAGCGTTTAAGAGAGGCTGCTGAGAAAGCGAAAATTGAACTTTCATCTTCAGCGTCTACAGAGATTAACTTGCCTTATGTGACAGCTACAGCTTCAGGTCCAAAACACTTGGTGCGTTCACTTAGTCGTTCTAAGTTCGAGCAGTTGATTGCAGATCTAGTAGCTCGTACCATCAAGCCATGTGAATCAGCGCTTAAATCTGCTGGTTTATCGAAGAGTGATATTGATGAGATTATCTTAGTAGGTGGATCAACACGTATTCCTGCAGTTCAAGAAGCAGTTGAAAAATTCTTTGGTAAGGCCCCATCAAAAGGAGTAAACCCAGATGAAGTTGTAGCTGTTGGTGCTGCGATCCAAGGAGGAGTTCTAACAGGAGATGTTAAGGATGTACTTCTGTTAGATGTGACACCACTTTCGTTAGGTATTGAAACTATGGGAGGTGTTGCTACTCGACTAATAGAATCAAACACTACGATTCCCACCAAAAAATCACAAGTGTTCTCTACTGCGGCAGATAACCAACCCTCTGTAGAGATTCATGTGATTCAAGGAGAGCGCCCAATGGCAGCGGATAATAAAACTATCGGACGTTTCCATTTAGATGGTATTCCACCTGCACCTCGCGGCACGCCTCAAATTGAAGTGACGTTTGATATTGATGCCAACGGTATTATCAAAGTGTCGGCTACAGATAAGGCAACAGGTAAGTCTCAGGATATTCGTATCGAAGCTTCTTCTGGATTAACACAAGAAGAAATTGACCGAATGAAAGCCGAAGCTGAAGCAAATGCAGACGCGGATAAAAAGGCAAAAGAATCAGCTGAAACATTGAATGAGGCCGATCAAATGATCTTTCAGACAGAGAAACAGTTATCTGAATTCGGAGATAAATTATCTGAGGATAAGAAAAAACCCATTCAAGATGCTTTAGATGAACTCAAGAAAGCTTTTGAAACTAAGGAGTTAGAAGCAATAAAACCTGCCCTAGACAAGATCAACGAGGCATGGAAAAATGCTTCTGAGGAGATGTATAAAGCACAGGCAGAATCAGGTGGAGCTCAGGCAGAACCAGACGCTAACGGGAATGCTTCTTCTGGAGATTCAAATGCTGATTCAGTAGAAGATGTTGATTTCGAAGAAGTGAAGTAATTCACCGATTTGAAAAATTGATAAAAAGGCTGCGAATTTTATTCGCGGCCTTTTCTTTTAATAGAAAATCATATTATATTTGCCACCCATTAGGAGAGATGGCAGAGTGGTCGAATGCGGCGGTCTTGAAAACCGTTGAGGGTCACACCTCCGGGGGTTCGAATCCCTCTCTCTCCGCCAAGGCAAAGCCCAACACTAAGTGTTGGGCTTTTTCATTGGAACCTATTCGAACAGGTTCGAAATAGGTAACAAGGATAAAACGCATTTGCGCGAAGCGCTAGGCTTTGCCTTGAAGCACCCCCCTTAAGGGATCAACGCAGTTAATCCCTCATTTCTACCGAAATATATACCTCAATCTATCGTCAAATTTTTCTGTGTTAGAGAAATTAGATAGGGTTCAACCTTTAGTTATCTAGATATTAAGCACAATCATCATTATAAGATATTGTTATGTAACCTAGGTTACACATAAGATTACCTTATGTATTGATTAAAACAAACGATCTGTTTCAGGATTCAGAGGAGCGTTTCATAGGTAATTTTGATCTATTAATTAATTCAAAACCCTACTATAATGGAAGAACAAGAAGTTTTCAAAATGCCCCTTATCGGTGATCAAGCACCTGATTTCGAGGCCGTGACTACCACGGGTAAAATGAAATTCTCTGATTACGCGCCTGGTAAGTGGAAGATTTTATTTTCACACCCTGCCGACTTCACACCAGTATGTACCACCGAGATGAGCGGCTTTGCTCAGAATCAAGAGCTATTCGCTGAACTTAATACCGCTCTTATTGGATTATCCATTGATTCGATTCACTCACACCTTGCTTGGGTGAATAACGTTAGAGAGAAAACAGGAGTTTATTTTCAGTTTCCAATAATCGCGGATTTAGATATGAAGGTATCTAAGTTATATGGTATGCTTCAGCCAAGTGAAAGTGAGACTGCTGCCGTTAGAGCCGTGTTCTTTATTGATCCTGAAAATAAAATTCGTTTAATCATGTATTACCCACTTAATGTTGGACGAAACATGAATGAAATTATTCGAGCTCTTAAGGCGCTTCAATTTAGTGATAAGAATAAAGTTGCAATTCCTTTGAACTGGGAACCAGGGGATAAGGTGATTGTTCCTCCACCAAAGACTTTAGAAGAGATGGATGCTAGAATTGCTGACACGAGCTGTGAGAAGGTTGATTTCTACCTTGCTAAGAAACAATTATAGTCTTTCTTTAATAGACAATCAAAAAGGGGTGGTTTTCAACTACCCCTTTTTATTTTTGCAGCATTAAACGTTCAGATGAAAAAAATATTCACCCTTTTCTTTTTGTTAAGCATATCGTCGGGATTTGCACAAAACATACTTGATACTTCAGCGTTTGCTCATAAACTCGATAGTATATGGTATCTAGAATCGAAACTTAGCTTGAATTACTTTGAAGGCAATCGGAGTTTATTTGTGGGAGCTACAGATATCGTGGCAGGTCATAGTTTAGGGGATTCTTCTGCAATTTGGTTTATTGGCGGATTCAACACAGTTAGCTTAGAAGGAACATCCATTCGTTCATCAACCTATGGTCATTTGAGATACAATAAGACAATTTCGAAAAGAGCAACGTTAAACACTTATTTTCAGTTTCAATCGAATAATGTTTTAGATCTTCAGGCTAGGTATCTTATAGGAGCGAATGCTACTATAGATGCTAAGGACACCAAAGATTTCTTATCCATTGGTGTTTTTTATGAGCGAGAGGAATTTACGATCGATCCTTCGACCACTATTTTTCGTGTAAATTTCATGGGGTCGCTACAGCTCGCAGATAGGCAGCTTAAGAGTGCACTAGTACTCTATTATCAACCCAGTCTTCAGTCAATGAGAGACTTTAGGGTATTAGCGAATCTAAATTCTAAGTTACCTGTTTCAGATAGAATGTCTGTAGGATTAGATATCGCAACACGATTTGACAATCTACCCAACACCGATCTGAAGTCATTCGACTTAAATACCTTATTTACACTTTCCTACAAGATCAAATAAAAAAGGCTAAGAATTTTCATTCCTAGCCTTAGATAAGGTTTTACAACTTGGGTTTAGTTGACTATAGCCTGAAGCCCTTTTTGAGAGTCAACAATGGCATGTAAAGGAGATTGATCTCCTGTATTGTCCTGTTCTGCTAGGTAGTATTCCATACCTGCATGACCTGCATGCTTAAAGATTGCTTTAAAATCAATCTCGCCTTTTCCAACAGGTGCCATATTTCCATCTGCATCTCTATCTTTTACGTGAAAAGCTTTAAAACGTCCAGGATATTTTCCGAAATATTCAATAGGATCAGCCCCTGCAACTGTTGCCCAGAATAAATCGATTTGAAAGTTTACGTGTTCAGGGTTAGTTTCAGATAAAATATGATCAACCATTGTAACTCCATCCGTATCTGCTTTAAACTCAAAGTCGTGATTGTGATAAAGTAATTGGATACCGGCATTGCTGGCTTTTTCTCCTACCACTGATAAAAATTCGATCAGCGTCTCAGTGGTTCCATTCATTCCCATGGTACGAGTCTCAAAATCATAAGTAAACATTCCCATCGGTGGTACAGGAACAACGATGTATTCGAATCCTGCCTCAATGGCATCCGCAATTTGTTGATCTGCATTCTCGTAACTGATTGATCCTTGGTGTGAGCTTTTAGGTTCTAATCCTAATTCGTTCAAATAATTTTTGAATTCTGTAGGAGACATCCCATAATAGGTGCCGTTATCGTATCCTGCGGCTTCAATGTATTGATACCCTGCATCAGCAACCGCTTTTAAAGTACCTTTAGGATCCTTGCTCATCTCATCGCGTACAGTGTATAGGGCAAGACCGCCTACACCACTCTCTGTACTTTCCATTTTCTTTTCAGTTTTAGGGCCACAGCTGGCTAATAACAACAAGCCTAAAAAGGCATAAACTAGTTTCATTTTGGTTAAGGTTAAATTTCGATTCAAGATAGAAATTAAATATTCATACAAAGAAATAGGTTTGTTAAAATATTGAGTATGACGGTATCTTTGCAGCTATGGAAGAACAGCTCATTTGGATATTAATGGTAGTCGTTGGCTTTATAGCAGGTTTCATCAATACCATTGCTGGAGGAGCTTCGGTATTAACCCTGCCGGCAATGATTCTAATCGGATTAGACCCGACAATTGCCAATGGAACCAATCGTTTAGGAATAGCAATATCTGCCTTTTCAGCCAGTGCGGGTTACCAGAGTAAGAAGATTAATACCTTTCCTTTTAGTATTTATCTAGGTTTATCGGCAACTATTGGCTCGGTAATAGGAGCTATGATTGCAGTAGATTTTGACAAGGGCTTGTTCAACAGAGTGCTTGCTGTTATCATGATCATTATCGTTTTACTGATGATATTTAAACCTAAAATGGATGTTACCGATATTGCCGAACAACTGAGCGGAAAACGCTTATGGATATCCATTGTAGCTTTCTTTGTGTTTGGGATATACGGTGGATTTATCAACGCCGGAATGGGACTGATTATGATGATCTGGTTGAACTACTTCAATAAGATGGATTTAATCAGAACTAACGCAACAAAAGTACTAGTCGCAGGTATTTACACCATTGGAGCGATTGTTGTGTTTTTAGTAAATGATTTAATTGATTGGAAAATTGGTCTTTTACTTGCCTTTGGTAATATGGTTGGAGGTTGGATCTCGGCTCGTCTCTCGGTAAAAAAAGGAGAGGGGTTTGTAAAGGCCGGAATGATGATTATGGTAATTATAATGGCGATTAAGCTCTGGTTTTTTTAATACCCGATCACTCCATCGATTTCAATTCCGTAACCTGCTAATCCCACTCTATTTTGAAGGCCTGAATTGGTCATTAAACGAATCTTATTCAGGTTTAAATCGTTTAGGATTTGAGCACCTATGCCAAAATCTTTTTCATCCATTTTTACTCCAGATTCGTTGTGTTCTTTGGACTTAGATAATGATCTAAAACGGCTCAACAATCCACTATTACTCAATCTATGGTTGATGAAAATAATAGCTGCTTTATCCTCCTTTTGAACCGCGCTAAAAACATTTTCTAGCCCGTTATCTTTTGAAGCAGTGAGAAACTCTACTAAACCATCAGTTAAACGTTGGGGTTGAATTCTAACCGTTACGGTTTCACCCTTTTCCCATACCCCTTTTGTAAATGCTAGATGAATTTGATCATTGGTAGTTTGTCGATAAGCTTTTAGTTGAAACGCACCGAAACGAGTCTCAATGGTTTCTGAAAATTCCTTTTCGATGAGGCGATCATTTTGCATACGATAGGCGACCAGTGCCTCGATACTCACCATTTTTAAATTAAATCGAGATCGAACCGCTAATAAATCGTTGAAACGGGCCATAGTTCCGTCCTCATTCATGATTTCGACGATAACACCTGCCTCTTTTAGACCTGCAAGTTTAGCGAAGTCTACGGCAGCCTCGGTATGACCGGTACGCCTTAATACACCACCTTCCTTAGCAATTAAAGGGAAAATATGACCGGGGCGCGTAAGGTCGTGTGGTTTAGTTTCCTTATCGGTTAATGCGAGTATAGTTTTTGCTCTGTCTTCAGCAGAAATACCCGTCGTAACTCCATTTCCCCTGAGATCGACAGATACGGTAAAGGCTGTTTTTAAGGGGTCTGTGTTATCATTCACCATTCGAGAAAGACCCAATTCTACACAACGTTTTTCTGTAAGAGGCGCACAGATTAACCCACGCCCGTGCTTTGCCATAAAGTTGATATGCTCTGGAGTAACCTTTTCAGCAGCCATCAAGAAATCACCTTCATTCTCGCGATTTTCATCATCAACCACAATGATAATTTCTCCGTTCTTTACGGCTTCAATGGCACTTTCAATAGAATCTAACTCTTGACGCATGATTAAGCTTAGCAATTATTTTTTAAAGCCTTTAAAAAGGCGAGTAATTGGTTTAAAAATATTTAAGTTGATGGCTATAAGTCCGCGGTCTAGTAAGGCTAATCGACTTAAATAAAACGCTATCGGTAACATGACAAAGGTAGAAAACCACGCGCCGATAATAGGATGTATATTTCCTCTTTTTGCATAGTTTTCTGCAAAGACCCCTAAGAAATGATAGCTTAAGAAGAAAATGATAGCAATCACCATAGGTAGTCCTAACCCTCCTTTTCTGATTAGTGCACCCATAGGTGCTCCAATAAAAAATAGCAGAATACAAGAAAGGGCTAAAGCAAACTTTTTATGTAGCTGTATGATGTGTCGATTGTAAAATTCGAAACGTTTACCCATCTCAGATCCTTTCTGAGCTACCGTGATTTTTAGACTAGCCAAATTATTTCTAGCAGACTTTAAAGCCTGTGAACGTTGCCAAGACGGAATAAGTCTTAAAATGCTATCCTTGGGTGTACTAAGCTTAGCGAAAAAAATGCTATCGGGATCTGCGGGCTTTGGTCCTTTTTGAGCACGTAGTTCTAGTGTTTTACTTTCTTCGTTAGTTGGTCTAAGAAACTCATTAGCTCCTACATCTAAAGCTCCAATTCGGGTAAGCGTGTTTTCTGTAAATGCTTCAATTTGTTCATCGTTATTGATACGCAATGAATCTATGTCGCTCAACAACTGACGCATAGGCTTCATCTTATCTGTCGTTATCGATGACTCTTTATCTAAGTCAACTTCATTAAGACTAGATAAATCAATATACTTGATATAAGTGTCAAAATTAGCTCTAGCAAAGGGATGATTCTCTCGATCCTTTGCTTTAGAGGGTAAAATTTCCTCGTAATAATATCCGTCATAAAGCACTAGTTCTAATAGATTAGAATTCTCATTGCTGATAAATTCTCCTGAGGTAGCGCTTATTACTACTGTATTTTGTTGATTTTCTGATTTTTGATGAATTAATACATCTTTCAATAAACGGTCATTATCACCATACTTCTGACCAACTTTAATGGTCATATCTGTATTCTCAATATCAGTGAAAATACCCTCCACAATAGCTGCAGATGGTTTTACTTGAGCAATATTTCTCCTTAAATTAAATATTTTCTGCTCAGAGGCAGGAATGATATTATTGGCTACAAAGAAGGTTGCTATTGCCAGTACAATCGAAAAAATTAAAGTACTTCGCATCGCTCTGAAAAGCGATATCCCAGATGCTTTTATAGCGGCGAATTCATAATATTCTGCCAGAGAACCATAGGTTAATATTGAGGTTAATAACACGGCAAGCGGCATTACATCATCTACAATAGTAGGGAGATAATAGATGAGAAATTTACCTATGATGGTAATGTCTAAATCTTTACCGGCTAATTCATCGATGAACAACCAAATTGCCTGAAATATAAAAATGAAAAGAACGATAGCGAAGGCACTAAAGAAGGTAGAAGCAAAGCGCTTAAGTAAATAACTATCGAGTATTCGCATCCTGGGGTTTAATCTTCGATAAAGTAGAAGCCTAAGCCTTCGTAATAGGCTCTGTCAAAACTAGTTTTGGAGGGTATCTTCGCGGTTAGTTCTTCGTAAGTTTCCACGACTAGTATCGTTTGCGTTTCATTAAGACCGATTTGCGATAAGCTAATGAGCTGGTCGGTATTTAAGTCTACTTGAGCAATAATTTCAGAAATTTCAGAGGAACTATCAATGGGAAACAATTGAATGAAGGCTTGATTTTCTGGGGTTACCTCCTTTAACTCGATGCGATATCCATCTTTGTAAAAACTAAAGAGACTTGCAGGGTCTAGTCCTCCTTCATTGTTAGGACTGTAGGTACTGATCATTACCTCTTCGTTATCTGGAATAATGGTATACGTTTTTTCACCATCAAATAATTGAGTGGTTCCAAAAAGCGTAAGATGGTATTGAATGCCAGATAAATAAAGGGCTCCCTCAGTTGTTTGATTAACCCCAGCTTCTTTATTTTCAAGGCGATAAGAGAAACTAATCTGAACGGCAGGAGCTTCAGACACACGCTTGTAAACGCGGTCTAGATATTGTTCACCACTATTTTGAGCTTTTAGGACACTACTAAAGAGGAGTAGCGTGAGTGTTATGATCTGAAAGGCTGTTTTCATTTAGGTGTTTTGATTTTCATTATCAAAAAATTGCTGAAGACTTATAATGTCTTTGAAAAGTACTTGACGGGCCTTTGAGCCTTCAAAAGGCCCTACAATTCCTGCTGCTTCAAGTTGGTCTATGATTCTTCCTGCTCGATTGTAACCAATCTTCATTTTTCTTTGAATGAGTGAAGTCGAACCTTGTTGGGATTGTACAACGATTTCAGCAGCCTCTTTGAAGAGTGCATCTCGCTCAGAGATATCATTAACCAAAGAACTTTCTGAGGAGTCATCATCGTATTCGGGAAGTAGGTGAGCACTCGCATAGGCTCTTTGACTGCCGATGTAAGAGGTGATTTCTTCTACCTCTGGGGTATCGACAAAGGCGCATTGGAGTCGAACCATTTCACTTCCTTGAGTATATAGCATATCTCCACGACCAATAAGCTGATCTGCTCCTGATCCGTCTAAGATCGTTCGCGAATCAATTTTTGAAGTTACACGAAATGCTAATCGCGCAGGGAAGTTCGCTTTTATGATACCGGTGATTACATTAACAGAAGGGCGCTGTGTAGCTATGATAAGGTGAATTCCGATGGCTCTCGCTAGCTGCGCGAGTCGAGCGATGGGGGTTTCTACCTCTTTTCCGGCGGTCATAATAAGATCTGCAAATTCATCGATGACTAAAACGATGTATGGGAGATAACGATGGCCGTCGTTAGGATTTAATTTGCGTTTTACAAACTTGGCATTGTATTCTTTGATATTACGCACCATCGCATTTTTAAGGAGATCGTAACGATCATCCATTTCAATGCAAAGGGAATTCAAGGTATTGATCACCTTTTTTGTATCCGTAATAATAGCTTCCTCGCTTCCGGGTAATTTTGCTAAAAAGTGTCGCTCAATTTTATTGTAAAGGGTTAACTCTACCTTTTTGGGGTCAACAAGTACAAATTTTAGTTCTGCCGGATGCTTTTTGTATAAGAGGGAAGTAATAACGGCGTTTAATCCGACTGATTTCCCTTGACCAGTGGCACCTGCCATTAGCATGTGCGGCATTTTTGCCAGATCCACAACAAAGGTTTCATTTGAAATGGTCTTTCCAAACGCAATAGGCAAGTCGAAATTAGTCGTGCTAAACTTCTTCGATCCGATAACCGATCGCATACTTACCACACTAGGATTTTTGTTGGGTACTTCAATACCTATCGTTCCCTTTCCGGGTATTGGGGCGATGATTCGAATACCTAAAGCAGAAAGAGAAAGCGCAATATCATCTTCTAGATTCTTAATCTTTGAAATACGAATACCAGCTTGCGGGACAATTTCATATAGCGTAACCGTTGGCCCTACGGTTGCCGTGATTCGTTCAATAGCTATATTGTAATTACTTAGGGTCTCTACAATACGATCTTTGTTAGCTGCTAGTTCTTCTTTATCTACAGAAATCTGTTGGTTACTTGAGCCGTGGTCTTCTAATAAATCAAGATGAGGCGCTTTATATTGGGAAAGCTCAAGTGTTGGGTCAAACTCGCCAAAGTCATCCACTAATTTCTTGGCTTTATCCGCAATCTCATCATCATAACTTTTAGGAGTTTCAGCTACCTCAAAGGCTACTTCTTTGTCTTCTGAAGGCTCTTCCTTTGGAATTACTTCTAAAACTTCCTCTTTGACTATTTCTTCTTGTAGGATCTCGTTTTCAATTGTTTCTTCTAACGGATCTTCAAGAGAAAAGGCAGTAGAGCTCTCCTTAAAAATAGGAGGGGCAAGGGTTGACTCTTCCTCTTCTACAGGTTTTACCTTTTCTGGCGATGATTTTTTCTTTGGTTTTGATTTGACTCGCTTTGGAAGTTTAAAGCTAGGAAGTCGAATGCCTTTTGGTAAGCTAGGATAGAAGCTCAATTGTAATACAAGACCGGTGACTAATCCGAAAAGTAATACAAAGAAAATACCAATCTCTCCGATGTGAAAACTAAGCCATTCAAAGGTTTCGTAACCAGAAATACCCGTTAACAAAGTTTCTTCACTCGCTATAAAATTGAAGGCGATTGAAGCCCAAATCATCCAATACCAAGCACGACTTAAATACTTTAATAAAGGGCGTAGTGTTAGATTGAAAAACAGGTAAAAACCAATAACGGCAATCGATAACGGTAGAATAACCGAGGATAGACCAAAGGTTTTGTATACAAGTGCATAACCAATGGCTATACCTAAACGATTAAAAAGAGTTTTTGGAGTATCCGTTAGATCACTATATGAACCGATCAGGCTGACATCCGTTTGCCAATTGGAGAAAAAACTAAGACAGGCAATAGCAGCAAGGATTCCAAAGAAAAAAAGAAATGCCCCGAAAAAAATACGGTACTTTACTTTATTCTTGTCGATAGTTTTACTCCCCATATTATGCTCTTAACTGTTTGATCTTGATGTTTAAGGCCGCAAAGGTCAGTGTGACAAATGGGCTGATATAATTAAATACAGCAAAGATAAAGTATTCGAACACGGGAACGCCAAGAACTGAACTGTGGTAGGCTCCACAAGTATTCCATGGGATTAGTGCTGAGGTTACCGTACCCGAGTCTTCGAGAGTTCTACTTAAATTTTCAGGGGCCAAACCACGATCTTTGTAGGCTTTGGAAAACATTTTTCCAGGAACCACGATCGCTAAGTATTGATCTGATGCGGTTAAATTGATAGCTAGACAACTGGCAACCGTAGAGGCAAATAACCCAAAAGTAGATTGTGCTAATGAAAGTAAGGATTGAGTGATTCGATTAAGCGCACCTATCGCTTCCATAACGCCTCCAAATACCATTGCACAAACAATGAGCCAAATAGTTCCTAGCATTCCAGCCATTCCGCCAGAATTAAATAAATCGTTTAGGGCTTCGTTGCTAGTACTTACAGAAACGTCAGTGGTAAAGGCGGTTAACATCCCTTTATAGCCATTTTCAAAGTTTAGTGAATGAGCTCCGGTAATTGAAGCGACTAGGCTAGGTTGAAAAATTAACGCAACAACACCTCCTAACAGGGTTCCCGCTAAGAGAGCGATAAGGGGTGGAGTCTTTTTAACAATCATAAGCACGACTAAAACAGGAACAATAAAAAGAATCGGACTGATAAAAAAGCGTTCTTGAATCGCTGCATTGAGTGATGCGGTTTCAACTGCACCATTAACCTCTAACCCTAGACTTATAACGATAAAAACGATCAGCGTAATAGTTATTGAAGGTATCGTTGTGTAGGTCATATAGCGGATATGACTGAATAATTCTCCACCCGCCATTACAGGAGCTAAATTGGTAGTATCGCTTAAAGGGGACATTTTATCTCCAAAATAAGCGCCAGAAATGATTGCCCCAGCGGTCATACCCACGGGAACACCCATTGCATTCCCTACGCCGATTAGTGCAATCCCTACCGTGGCAGAAGTAGTCCAAGAGCTACCTGTAGCCACCGATATTAGGGCACAGATAACCACACTAGCTGCTAAAAAGACCGTCGGATTAAGAATTTTTATCCCATAAAAAATCATACTCGGGATGATTCCGCTGATTAACCAAGAACCCGACAGCGCCCCTACCATAAGCAGTATGAGTAATGACCCTGAAGTCGATTTTAAATTGCTGGAGACCGCTTCCATCATATCTTCATAGGATACCTTCTGGTAAAACCCAACAAGCGCTGCTAGAAAACCTCCAATGAGTAAAATAAACTGATTTGAACCGTCTAAGCTTGCATCTCCGAAGTAAAATACGTTGATTCCCAATAGGATAACCAACAATAATAAAGGAGTTAAGGCTAAGGTTAGGCTGATAGGTTGGGTAGACTTCATTCAGAGAATTTATAAGTTCTTACGATATTACAACATTAACTAAGTAATGTCCAAAATCTATCCAATTTTAGGTAATTTTGCAGGGTTAAAATTTTGAATAAAATAGAATGAAAACGTTTGATTTAGTAGTTATTGGTTCAGGTCCTGGGGGATATGTTTCTGCCATTCGTGCAGCACAATTAGGTTTAAAAACCGCTATTGTTGAGAAGGACAATACCTTGGGTGGTACTTGCTTAAATGTCGGATGTATCCCGTCTAAAGCACTACTAGATTCTTCACACAGATATGAAGAGGCTATTCACGATTTTGAAAATCACGGTATACAAATTTCAGGTGGGGTGAGCTTTGATTTCCCAAAAATGATTGAGCGAAAACAATCCGTAGTTGATCAAACCGTCAAAGGAATTGAGTATCTGATGGATAAAAACCAAATCGAAGTGATCAGAGGTTTGGGGAGTTTTAAAGATTCAAAAACACTTCAGGTTTCTGGAGATGAAGGAACGATTGAAGTTACTGCCTCTAAGTTTATTGTCGCGACAGGTTCTAAGCCCGGTAATTTGCCTTTCATTGAACTCGATAAGGAGCGTATTATTACCTCAACAGAAGCTTTATCCCTTTCAGAGGTTCCAAAACATCTTCTCGTTATTGGAGGTGGTGTAATTGGTCTCGAACTTGGTCAAGTATATCGAAGATTAGGAGCTGAGGTTAGTGTGATTGAATACGCTGATCGTATCATTCCTACAATGGATGCTGCTCTTTCTAAGGAACTGACCAAGGTGATGAAAAAGCAAGGAGTTAAATTCTTTGTGTCACACAAAGTTTCAAGCGTCACTAGAGAAGGTGATCAGGTGATCGTTAAGGCGACAGATAAGAAAGATCAAGAAGTTGTTTTTGAAGGTGATTACGCACTAGTGTCTGTCGGTCGTGTTCCAAATACGGAAGGGTTAGGACTAGAAAATACTCAGATCGAAAAAGATCAAAGAGGTAGAATAATCACGAACGAACAATTACAAACCAAAGAGTCTCATATTTACGCTATTGGAGATGTTGTGGCCGGAGCTATGTTAGCTCATAAAGCCGAGGAAGAGGGTGTTTTTGCGGCCGAAGTAATTGCTGGACAAAAACCACACATCAACTACAACCTAATTCCAGGTGTTGTATATACTTGGCCAGAAGTAGCAGCTGTAGGTCGTACCGAAGAGCAGTTAAAAGCAGATGGGGTAGCTTACAAAGCAGGAAGTTTCCCGATGCGTGCACTAGGTCGTTCAAGAGCAAGTGGTGATATCGATGGATTCGTTAAAATATTGGCGGATGCAGCCACAGACGAAGTTTTAGGGGTTCACATGATTGGTGCTAGATGTGCCGATTTAATTTCAGAGGCGGTAACCGCTATGGAATTTAGAGCCTCTGCTGAGGATATTGCAAGGATGTCACATGCACATCCGACTTATTCAGAAGCTATTAAAGAAGCAGCACTTGCCGCTACCGAAAATAGAGCCTTACATACTTAATATTTGAAGTTACTTGCTCAATTTCTCGAACAAAATGCTGGGCTTGAGCAAGCCAAAATCTTACTTGCCTTTAGTTCAGGACTCGATAGTCGGGTCCTGGCTAACTTACTTTACTCGGCTAAGATTGAATTTCAAATTGCCCATATCAACTACCAATTAAGAGGAGACGATAGTGAATTAGATGCTGCGTTTGCAAGAGATTGTGCTACACAATACAACGTTCCTTTTCACTACTTAGAAGCTCCCATAAGTAAAGGACCTGGTATTCAAGAAAAGGCTCGATCGATTCGATACGAGTGGTTTCAGTCTCTTCTTAGCGAAAATCAACTAACTTATATTGCAACCGCGCATCATTTAGATGATGCCATTGAAACTGGACTTATTCATTGGTTCAGAGGAATGCATTTAATGCAGTTTAAGAGTCTCTCTAATCACGGTGTAGTAATTAGACCCCTCATTACTTTTCGTAAAAAGGATTTACTGCTCTACGCTAAAGAAAATGGATTGAAATGGAGAGAAGATGTTTCTAATCAGTCGAATGATTACTTGCGCAACATTGTGAGAAATCAGGTAATCCCCGCTGTAGAGGCAAATCTCCCAGATGCCCAAAAACGGTTAAAATATTCTATCGGTTCGCTAAATGCTTCTGCCTTATTATTAGAAGATTACCGTAACCTTTTATGGAACGATATTGCAAAGCAAAAAGAAAATGAAGTCTGGTACTTAGATATTCTAAAACTGAGTAAACTTCAACCATATGAGGCCTATCTAGAACTATTGTTTTCACCTTATGGAGTTGTTGATACAACAGCACTTGTCAGCCTTTATGCTGCCGAGAATGGTAAGTATATCACCCTAGGGGATTATACATTATTCAAATTTGAAGGAGATTTAATCTTTGCTAATTTGAATCTACTTACTCCATACAAACGGTTTGAGATTGTCAAGAATTCGAATCGAAAAGAGACCGAATTAGATCTTAATGAAATTTTAATCAATGGCTCAGTCGTTAAACATTTGTTACAGCTGAGACTTTGGAATACTGAGGATGTTATCTATTTAGAAAAAGGTGGTTCAAAGAAAGTTTCGAAGTTCCTGAGGGATCTTAAGATTAATCCAGTAGACAAAAAAAGAATCGTGGTCATCAAGGATGGTGAGGAGACTGTGTCAGTTGTTGGACATTATCTACACCCAGATTACCTACCATTAGATAAGGATCCTTTAAATTGGCTGATCAGATGTTACTAAGAGTTGTTTTTTATTTCTTGACCCTTATTCAAGGAATCGGGCTTGGTACGGTTAGTACCGATGATGTGGTTGTTTGGGATACCAAGGTAGAACGCACTGCGGAGGGTGATTATAGGTTATTCTTTGAAGCAAGTATTAAAGAAGGATGGTATATTTTTTCTCAACACTCTCCAGAAGGTGGAAGTCAGCCAGCTTTTTTTGAGTTTGAAAATTCTAAAAATTTCGAAAGAATGGGAGAGGTCGTTGAGTCTCTGTCCATTCCTAGTTACAACGAAGTTTTTGAGGTTACCGAATTAATATTTAAGCAGAAAGCCTCATTCTATCAAGATATTAAGCTCTTAGACCCTGGTGCAGTCGTAAATATCACTTTGTATTATCAAGTTTGTCAAACCGTATGCATAGCCGCTACAGAAACCTTTCGATTTGAACTTGGCGATGTAATTCCCTCTCAAAACGATATTAATGAGGTGAATAGATCGGTAGATGAACTTAGGGTTCCTTTAAAAAATACAGATCGATTATCTGCTACGATAGATCAAGCAAAGAGCAATAGGTTTTCTGCTTGGTGGATCGGATTTATAGGAGGTTTGATTGCATTATTAACCCCTTGCGTCTTTCCCTTAATTCCTCTGACCACCTCTTATTTTAGTACAGCTAAAAGTCGCAACCACGCTTTCTTTTATGGATTGGCGATTGTATTCATATACACCTTATTAGGATTTCCTTTTCTTTTGGGTTGGTCGAAAGATGCTCAATTTTTTAATGAATTAGCTTCTAATCTTTGGGTAAACTTAACACTGTTCATTGTACTCATTGGTTTCGCATTTTCATTTATCTCGGGTAAAGAAATTCAAATACCACAATCTTGGATGCAAAAGGTAGATGAGCAGGCAAATAGCTCTAAAGGTATACTAGCCATTCTATTCATGGCTTTAACCCTAGTGCTAGTCTCTTTTTCCTGTACGGGTCCAATTTTGGGAGCTGCCTTGGGTACCTTACTTACTGGCAATGGAGCTGACCTGGGAGTGAACCTAACTCTTGTGTTTAATGGGTTTGGATTTGGACTAGGGGTTCCTTTTACTCTCGCAGCCTATTTTCCTTCAGTTCTGAAAAAATTACCTAAATCTGGTGAATGGATGAAGGAATTAAAGGTAGGCCTTGGAGTGGTCGAGGCCTTTCTAGCTTTTAAATTCTTATCCAATGCCGATCTAATCGGAAAATGGGGAATCTTCAAGCTTGAATATATGCTTGGTCTGTGGATGTTGCTATGGTTTGGTTTGCTTGCTTATTATTTAATCCGTTTCATTCAAGACAAAGCTATTGGTGTAGTAAGGGGAGTGCTTTCTATTTTAAGCATTTATCTGCTTGTGCTGATCATTTCAGGATTTTCATCCGTTTCAAACCTTGGTTTTTTAAGTGCCTTTGCACCCCCTTCATATTACAATTTGCAATTTCAAGAAGATGCAGGTTGCCCATTAGGGCTTAATTGTTTTCACGATTTAGAATCAGGAATTGAGGAGGCTAAGGAGGAAGGCAAGCCTATACTACTTGATTTTACTGGATATTCTTGTGTTAACTGTAGAAAGATGGAATCAGATGTCTGGTCAGATCCTGAAATTTATGAGTTACTAGATAAGAAATTTGTCATCATTAGCTTGTACGTAGATGATCGTGAAAAATTGAATGACGATAGAGCAGGGACTTATTTTTTATCTAATGGTGGAACTAAAGAAGTGAAAACTATAGGTCAATACTACTCGCTTTTTCAAGGAGTTAATTTTAAGGTGATTTCTCAACCCTATTATGTGCCCGTCAGTTCGAACTATGATCTTTTAAATACGCCGGTTCAAATGACTTCAGTTGCCGATTTTAAAAGGTTCTTAGACGCTTCTTTGAAAGCCTTTGAGGCTTTGGAGGTTACTGAATAGTTATTGCGTTAAACACTGCTTTCTTTGAGCTCACTATGGCTCAAAAACTACCTATTCCCATTCTAACAGGAAATTCTTACGAGATAAGTTCGCTTTCTCTCGCAATCTCAAAAGGGTATGGCTTTCGGTTTAATAATTTACCCCAAGGGAATTGTAGATCCACCATAGACAAATTGGTTAGAGTTTTAGATCATCTTAAGGTTAGAATACCACTTAAACGCATCACCATAAGTTCTGAAACGCCAATTTCAACGAAGCACTTTTCCTATATAGAATTGAGCCTGTTTCTGTTATTGTATACCTTAAAGCATTTGGATATTTCAAATCGTCTCTCATCAATTCTTTTTCTAGGTAGGGTAGATCTACATGGTAATATTTTACCACTACCATATATTGACGGTTGGTTGCTGCGCGCTAAACAACAGGGAATTCAAAAAGTCATCATTTCATCAGATAACTTCAAAGAACCCTTCGGTTTAAATGGAATTGAGATAATTGTATTAAATACAGTAAAAGAGTTAATACATTACCTTAAAACAGGCATTTACTCACCATTAAGTCGAAAATCGTTAGAAATCAAATTAGCGAGAGAAATTGATGTCATTGGTCAAGACGAAGCCAAGCGAGCTTTAGAGCTTGCCCTAGTAGGAAAGCATCATACCATTCTATCAGGAAGCCCAGGAATTGGTAAAACTTCACTATGTGAATCCTTTTTAGAGATTGCTAAAAATACTTCTGATAACCTAACAGATGAGCAATGCGAATTACTCAGTAGGAGAGATATCCCTTTCGAAAAAGAGGCTGCGATTCGCAAAGTGCATCAGAATATAACGGCTACTCAATTAATGGGAGGGGGAGTGCACCCTTATCCTGGAGAAATTTCTTTAGCGCATGAAGGGATCCTTTTTATGGATGAAATAGGCAGTTACCGAAAATCAATTCTTGAGCTCATTAAAATAGCTATGGAACAGAAGTCTGTCAATTTAAATACATTGAAATATCACAGAAGCTATTCGGCAGATTTTACATTAATTGGAACTACCAATGGCTCGTTTGCGGATTCCAAATTACTAACCCCTTCCTTTTTAGATCGAGTTGATTTTCAGATCACTTTATTTAAACCTGATTTTAAGGTAGAAAAACAGAAGGCACTCTACAGTGAGGTACTGAAACGAGTAAATAGAGCGAATCTATTTCGAAAGGAGAGATTAATCACAGATCCTACGACTTCTGTGAGTAATTTAAATCAATTAGATCGTTTTAAAATCGAACCAAAAGTAAAGACCCTATTGCAACGATTACTTCATCAGAAAAGTCACTCTTTACGGGCTGTTGAAAGGAGTTATAGAATTGCCCGAACGATTGCAGATTTTGAAGAATGTGAATGGGTCAGCACTAGGCATTTAAGTGAAGCTATAAGCCTTAGAGGATTAACTAACTGATATAACTCCAAAGAAGGTTGCCTCTAAGGAGTCTATTGAGTGTGGCTCGTATCCCTTGATGTTCTTGAAATGTTAGTTCGGGGTCTTGTTTTAAAATCCATTCTGCCGCTTCTCTCGCTCTGTAAAGTATGTCGGCATCCTTAACGATATCACTCACCTTTAATTGAAGCGTGCCGCTCTGTTGGGTTCCCATTAAATCTCCTGGGCCTCTTAATTGTAGGTCGATTTCTGATAACTCAAATCCATTTTGAGTTCTAACCATAGATTCTAATCGAGTTCTGGCATCATCCGATATTTTTGTACCGCTCATCAATATACAATAGGACTTTTCAGCTCCTCTTCCGACTCTTCCTCGAAGTTGATGTAGCTGAGAAAGACCAAAACGTTCCGCACTTTCGATGACCATTACTGAGGCATTGGGCACATTTACACCTACTTCGATAACCGTTGTGGCCACCATAATTTGGGTTTCCCCTCTCTCGAAACGAGCCATTTCGAAAGCCTTTGCCTCTGCATTCATTCCTCCATGAACAATTGAAATTTGGTAGTGGGGGGGTGGAAACTCTCTTTGAATGCTTTCATACCCATCCATGAGGTCCTTATAATCAAGCTTTTCTGACTCTTGAATTAGTGGATAGACGACATAGACCTGCCTGCCTTTGGCTATTTCAGATTTCATGAATTGAAATACTTTTAATCGAGCCGAATCTGTACGATGTTGGGTAAGAATTGGTTTTCTTCCTGGGGGTAATTCATCGATCACAGAAACATCTAAGTCCCCATAATGACTCATTGCCAAAGTTCTAGGAATGGGAGTTGCAGTCATTACCAAAATATGTGGAGGTACTTCTGCCTTCTTCCAAAGTTTCGACCGTTGCGCAACTCCGAAGCGATGCTGTTCATCGATAATGGCAATTCCCAAGTCTTTAAATACGACAGTGTCTTCTAAAAGCGCATGGGTTCCAATAATTAGATGAAGGTTTCCTGATGATAGATCATCGAAAATCACCTTTCTGTCTTTTTTTGGAGTTGATCCGGTAAGTAGTGCCACATTCACCGAAATAGGGCTTAAGAGAGCTGCTAAGTCGTTATAATGCTGTTGAGCTAAGATCTCGGTTGGTGCAATAATAGCAGCCTGGGATTGATTGCCGATTGCAATGAGACTTGATAAAAGCGCAACCATAGTTTTACCTGAGCCTACATCTCCTTGTAAGAGTCGATTCATTTGAATCCCAGAGCCTAAATCCTTTCTAATCTCCTTGATTACTCGTTTTTGTGCATTAGTTAAATCAAAGGGGAGATGGTGCTCATAGAACCCCAGAAAAAGATCACCTACATGATCGAACATACGTCCCTTAATTTTCTTTTGGCCCACTAAATTTTTGTACAGTAAGCGCAGTTGTAAAAAGAATAACTCTTCAAACTTGAATCGGTTTAGTGCAAGATCTACCTGTTTCAAATTTTGAGGAAAATGAACGTTTCTAATTGCTTCCGTTTTTTGAGGTAGCTGTAGTTTTTCGATTAAAGATTTAGGGAGGTTTTCTGCTAAACTAAAGTCGATAGCAGTGACTATCTTCTTTAATCCTTCCTTTACGATACGTTGGCTTAATCCCGCTTTTTGAAGTTTATCGGTCGAAGAGTAAATTGGCTCAATGCCAAGACCTTTAACATCGATTGGATTAGCCAATTTTGAAATTTCGGGATGAGCAATAGAAAAGCTATTGCCAAATCTAGTGGTCTTTCCGAAAACCTGGTAGACCTGCCCGTTTTGCAATGTTTTTAATAAAAATTGTGGTGGTTTGAACCATACTAGTTCAAGGCTACCAGTAGCATCTTTAAGCTCACCAACAAGACGTTTTGTTCGACCCTCACCAACGGTTCTTAAATCAAATAAAACTCCTTTTACAAGGACATAGGAGTGCTCTGATTGTATTTCTGAAATCGAATAAAATCGACTCTTGTCAACATACCTTATAGGAAAATGAAACAGTAAATCGTAAAGAGATTCAATGCCAAACTCCTTTGATAGTAGCTCTGCACGATGTTTACCAAAACCGCTGAGCAGAGCTACTGAATTTTTTAAAGAAGGATGGTCACTCATTAACTAAATGAATTAGTAAATGGTTTTGAAAATTTACCTTTTCAAAATTGAACGAATTCGTTCGTAAGACCGCTGCAAAGAAGGTCTTAGACTAATAATTACGGTGTCGTTATTTACTGTAGGATCAAGTTTTATTCGGTTTTGATCGAGATCAAATTTCTTTGAGAAGACCTCATAAAACCTCGGAGCTATTAACTCGTTGTCAATGGTAACAGAGTCAATGATTACTGGTTGAAAAGCACCACTAATCATGAGTTCTAAATCGGTTATGGCACGAAGGGCAGAGTCGATACGGATTAATTTGGGATCTAGATGTAATGAATCTTTAAGTGCATATTCCAACGCAGAAAAGGATACCTCTATACGACCTCTGTTAATCAACATCCCATTCGCTTTGGTAATCACGGGCGCTAGTTGTTTCACGGTCTCAATGAGTGTGGAGTCTTCTTCAATGATCAATTGCCTTAAGGCTTGATCTTGTTTTTCTAAAACGCGCATACTCTCGATTTGATCTCCTATGCTAATGATGTTACTTACTGATTGACTTGTAAAATTGCTCAATCGTTTCATCAAAGCAGAATTGGTTGTCTTTAGATTTTCAATCTCAAAGAGGTATGTTTGATTTAAGGTTTCTTCTGCTACTAGCGATTTTTTTAATCGGCTAATCTCATCTTCCTTTCTTCCTACCAACTCATTGAGAGCCTTCAAATCTTCTATCAAATCGGTTTTCTTTTGAGCCACGATCATACTGCTGGCTCCAGATAGAAGTAAGAAAAAAACTAGGGTTAATCGCATGTTATTGGTTTAAGTAATCAATACTCATTTGAGTAAGCACTTTCACTCCGTGAATCAATCCATCCTCATCGATGAAAAAATCAGGGGTATGGTGCGGAAATGGGGTTTCATTACCCGGAGTCATACCTCCTAAAAAGAAATAAAATCCAGGTACTTCTCTGGAGAAGTAAGAGAAATCTTCGGCTCCGGTGGTTGCTTTGGTAAGTAACACATTTTCTTTACCTAAGGCTTTTTCCATGGATGGTAACATTTGTGCTACCAGATCAGGATCATTGAAAGTGATATCGGTTGATTCTGAAATCGAAACCTCTGCAGTTCCCCCGTAAGCTTCAGCGATTGCAGGAATCATTTCATGCATTCTTTTTTCAATATGATCTCTCATGTCGTAATCCAATGTACGTATGGTTCCAATAAGTTCTGCTGATTCAGGAATAATATTAAATCGAACTCCACTTTTAATTTTACCGACAGATATCACCGCAGCTTCTTTGAGTAGGTTTGATTCACGACTGATAATCGATTGAATTCCGTCGATGATTTTCGAGGAGATATAAACTGGGTCAACACCTGACCAAGGTTGAGAGCCATGGGTTTGTTTTCCATTAACAGTAATAACAAAACGTTGAGCCGAAGCCATGATTCCTCCGGTTTTGTAACGAACTTGCCCAACAGGTGTCGCTGAATTGATGTGTAAGCCGAAAATAGCATCCAAGTCAGGGTTTTTAAGAACACCTTCTTCAACCATTAATAATGCTCCACCTTTTTCTCCTGGTGGTGGTCCTTCTTCAGCAGGTTGAAAAATAAATTTAATGGTACCAGCAACTTGATCTTTATTCTTAGCCAGTACTTCTGCTACACCCATTAAGATCGCAGTATGTGTGTCATGGCCGCAGGCATGCATAACTCCAGTGGTTTCACCTAGAAATTCAGTGACCACCTTTGACTTGAATGAAAGGTCATTTCTTTCGGTAACTGGCAGTGCATCGATATCTGCTCTTAAGCCTAAAACTTTTCCTGGCTTACCCCCTTTTAAAATTCCTACAACACCTGTAATTCCAACCCCTGTTTGAACTTCCAGTCCTAATTTACGTAGATGCTTCTCGATGTAGGCAGCGGTTTTAAATTCGCGATTTCCAAGTTCTGGATTTTCATGAAAATGTCTTCGCCATTCAATTACCTTTTCATTGATATCAGCAAAGGTTTTTTCGCTTATAGATTGAGCTTGTATTGCAGAAAACACAAGTGCGAAAGCCACAAAAAGGGATTTAGATAATGATTTCATTCTATGGTTTTAAAAGATGTTACTAAATATATGAACTTAGATTCTCTGGCCCATAAAGAATTCAATAAATTCGAAGTTTAAAGTTTGATTCATGTCGTATTTAGAGGAACTTAATGATGCTCAGCGCAGTGCCGTTTTACATAAAGATGGACCATCTATGGTTATCGCTGGTGCGGGCTCAGGAAAAACTCGCGTACTCACTTATCGAATTGCTCACCTGATTCACGGAGGAGTTGACCCTTTCAATATTCTTGCACTAACCTTTACCAATAAGGCGGCCAGAGAGATGAAGACGAGAATTTCGAAAATTGTAGGTGATCACCAGGCAAAGAATCTATGGATGGGTACTTTTCACTCGGTCTTTGCAAAGCTATTGCGTTTCGAAGGTCATCACCTGGGATTTCCTTCCAATTTTACGATATACGACACCCAAGATTCTCAAAGACTTATTAGTTCCATTATCAAAGAAATGGGGCTTGACAAGGACATCTATAAATACAAACAAATCCAGCAGCGTATATCTGCCTTTAAGAACAGCTTAATTACCGTCAAGGCTTATTACAACAACCCTGAATTACAAGAAGCAGATGCAATCGCTCGTAAGCCTCGCATGGGAGAAATCTATAATGAGTATGTTAATCGGTTATTCAAGGCAGGAGCGATGGACTTTGATGATTTATTACTTCGGACGAATGAACTTCTCAACCGTTTCCCAGAGGTGCTGGTTAGGTATCAAGAGCGATTTAAGTATATACTCGTGGATGAGTATCAGGATACGAATCACTCACAATATTTAATCGTGAAGGCCTTGTCTGACCGGTATCAAAATATTTGTGTTGTGGGAGACGATGCACAAAGTATCTATTCCTTTAGAGGAGCGAATATCAGTAACATACTTAATTTCCAACGCGATTACGATCAAGTAGCAGTTTATCGATTAGAGCAGAACTATCGATCAACGAACACTATTGTTCGAGCGGCGAACTCTGTGATTTCGAAGAATAAAGATCAAATCGAAAAGCAGGTTTGGACAGACAATCCAGACGGAGATAAAATAATTGTCCATCGAAGCGCAACTGATGCAGACGAAGGAAGATATGTTGCCAGTACCTTATTCGAATGGAAACTTAATAACCAATTGAAAAACGGGGACTTCGCGGTTCTGTACCGAACCAATTCTCAGTCAAGAGCCATCGAGGATGCGCTTCGAAAGCGTGACATTCCCTACAAAATATATGGCGGGCTTTCCTTTTATCAGCGAAAAGAGATTAAAGACGTTCTTGCTTATTTACGCCTAGTAATTAATCCCAAAGATGAAGAAGCGCTAATGCGGGTAATTAATTATCCGACCCGTGGTATAGGACAAAAGACTCTTGATAAGCTAGTCGTTGCCGCGAAGGAAACGGGAATGAGTATATTTGAACTACTTTCTCCTGAAAATCGCTCTTCACTTAAAGTAAATGCTAGTACCTCAAATCGACTAGAGGATTTCGCGACAATGATAAGAAGTTTTCAGATTTTGGCTGAGAGTGCTGATGCATTTACCCTTACTGAGCATGTGATCAAGAAGTCGGGTTTAGTACTTGAGATGAAAAAGGATGGAACGCCTGAAGGTATCGCACGACTTGAGAATATGGAAGAGCTTCTAAACGGTATTCAAGATTTCGTAGAAGGTCAGCGAGAAATTGATGGAGCTACAGGTTCCATTGCTGAATTTTTGGAGGATGTGGCTTTAGCTACTGATTTAGATAAAGAGGTAGGGGATGATGATCGAGTAGCACTTATGACGATTCACCTCGCTAAAGGTTTAGAATTTCCCTATGTATTTATTGTCGGAATGGAGGAGGATTTGTTTCCTTCTGCAATGAGTATGAATACAAGGGCTGAACTTGAAGAGGAGCGAAGACTTTTTTATGTGGCTCTGACCCGTGCTGAGAAACAAGCCGTACTGACTTATACGATTAATAGGTATCGATGGGGTAAGCTTATCGACGCAGAGCCAAGTCGGTTTATTGAAGAAATTGATGAGCAATACTTGGATAATCAGGTTGTTGATTTTAGAAGAAATTTCAGTCCCTATTTGGATACGAGCCTATTTGGCGAGGTAGATCATTCAAAATTAAGGACAGTAAAACCTAAATCAGGAACACCTCCTTCTATTGGCAGACCTACTGAAAGACAACTTCAAAAACTCAGAAAGATAAAACCTGCTTCGGTACAACCGGCTGCAGAATCTGCAACGCTTTACGCCGATTTAAGTGTTGGGGTAAAAGTTAATCACGAACGATTTGGAACGGGTGTAGTTCAAAGTATCGAAGGAATCGGAGTAAATAAAAAGGCAGAGATCCTATTTGAATCTGGTGGGATTAAAAAGCTCTTGTTGAAGTTCGCAAAACTTCAAATCATCCAATAAAAAAGGGCCTCCATATGGAGACCCTTTAAAATTCTATTAATCTTATTCTCGATTATTGAATAGATGGGCTTTTCATTCCTTCTTCAATCATATCATAGAACTGATCTAGTTTCGGAAGTACAACAATACGTGTACGACGATTCTTTGCACGGTTAGCAGCGCTGTTATTCTCAACTAGTGGAACGTAGTAACTACGACCTGCAGCAGTCATTCTCTTAGGATCTACCTTAAACTCGTTTTGAAGAACACGAACAATTGCAGTGGCTCTTTTTACCGATAAATCCCAGTTATCTTTAATCTCTGCATTGGTTTTAAAAGGAACATTATCGGTATGCCCTTCGACCATAAATTCGAAATCAGGTTTAGCGTTAACTACTTTAGCTACTTTTCCAAGAACTTGTTTCGCTTGTTCTGATACTACATAACTTCCGCTTCTAAAAAGTAGCTTATCAGCAATAGAAACAAATACAACTCCTTTTTCAACGTTGACCTCAATATCGGTATCGTTAAGATTACCTAAAGCTCCTTTCAAACTTGCTACTAATGCAAGATTAACCGAGTCTCTTCGTGTTATTGCATCTTGAAGTCTTGTGATAGAAACTTCTTTCTCTTTGAGGCTTTCTAATGTTTTTTCTAAGTTTTCAGCACCCTTTGAAGTAAGCGTGGTGAAATCATCCATATTGTTAATGAGCTCTTGGTTATTTGAACGCAAAAAATCGTTTTGACTAGAAAGTGCTTTTACTTGCGCTTCATACTTACTGATTTCAGTAGCATAATCATTCATAGTTCTTGTGGTCGTCGCAAGCTCATTTTTGGCGTTGTACAATTCTGAAGAAACGGTTTTGAACTTCTTTGAAGAAACACAAGAGCCTAAGGTTAGTGCTACAAGTGCTACAGGGATCAATTTAACTTTCATAATCATTTGTTGTTTTATACACTACCAAATTAGCAAATAGTTTGCCAAACTGTCAATAAAGACCAGAAAGGATGTTAAATTATTTCTTGTTGCCTCTGATATAATAGTCAAAAACAATTGATCTTTTAATGGGCTTTACAGCAGTATGAAATGAATTCGTTCGCTCGCTCAAGTAGGTTCTAAACCTGTTGTAAAATTGAAAATGAGCTTTTACAACGGCGATGGTGTGTTTCGGTCTACCTTGAAGTAAAAAGAATAAACCTGCAACACCATCTAGAATCAGTCTAGCTCCAATAATGAACCATAGAAGTTGATTCTCCGAATTCTTGACAACATTGAGTAGGGAGTTTCTAAAGTTTAGTTGCGTTTTGAAAGGATTTGCATTGGACAAAGTTGAACCTCCTAAATGAAACACTTTGCTTTTTGAAGTATACCAAACCTGATAACCCATACGTTGAGCTCTCCAACAAAGATCTATTTCTTCCTGGTGAGCAAAGTAGCGATCGTCAAATCCCTCTAATTTTTTGAACAGTTCATTTCTAATGAAAAGACAAGCTCCTGTCGCCCAAAAAACGGGAATTTCATCGTCGTATTGACCATGGTCTTTTTCAATATGAGAAAAGAGTCGCCCTCTACAATAAGGGTAACCTAAGACGTCTATAAAACCACCTGCGGCTCCGGCATATTCGAAAAATTCTGGATTCTTTTCATCAAGAATTTTAGGTTGTACAATACCGATCTCGGGATTTTTAAAAAGGTCAGTAATCGGTTCAATCCAATTTCCTTCTACTCGAACATCAGAATTTAATAAACATAGAATAGATTCATTGACTGATTTTAAGCCTTCATTATAACCTCCGGCAAAACCATAGTTTTTATCTAGTGCGATAACCTTAACCTCTTTAAATTCTGAGTGTAGCGTCTCAACAGAGTCGTCGGTTGAACCGTTATCGATAACATAAATATGCGCTTGAGCACTATTTTTTAAAACACTGGGCAGAAATCGTTTTAGAAGTTCACTTCCATTCCAGTTTAGGATTACAATGGCTATGTCAGACCTCATCTATGTTGAAATTCATTGATCGAAGATAGCCAGGTATAGCTTTTATCTTCTCGATTAAGTAGAGCTATTTTGTGTATTAAACCATTGGTTATGAACAGGTAATCTGGTTCAAGAACTTCACAATACCTCAAGCTCTGATGAATTACTTTTTGATCAAGGACAACCGATGGGGCTTTACACTCTGCTAATAAATGAACGCATCCGTCTGATTTAAAAACAGCTAGATCAAATCTAGAGTTAATTTGACCAGTAGTGACTTTGTGTTCAACCTTCATAAGGCTTTGAGAGATGTTCCACTGATCCATTAAAAAGTGAATGAGATGTTGGCGAACCCATTCTTCAGGCTGTAGTAAAACAAATTTTTTACGGATAATATCAAAGATGACCCATCCCTTTTCGGTATTTTTAGCCTTAAATGAATAGGGCGGAAATTGAAGTCTTGGTAATGAATGCATCTCACACAAAAATACTACAATGAGCAGTTTTGAATCCATTAAATCGGCCATTTCGAGCAAGAATTATCCTGCGGTAGCTGTTTTGTATGGTGAGGAGCCTTACTTCATGAAGGACCTAGCCAAACGGTTCGAAAATAATGTTGTACCACAGGAGGCAAAAGATTTTAATCAACACATCCTTTATGGAAAGGATACTTCGATGGGAGAGGTGATTCAAAGAGCTCGTGCACTCCCGATGTTTTCTGATCAAACACTTGTACTAGTTCGAGAGGCTCAACATCTTTCTAAACAATTAGGAGAACTTGAGAGTTATTTAGAAAATCCAAACCCTACTTCTGTTATCGTTCTTGTGATGCATCAGAAATCCTTAGACAGAAGACTGAAGGTGGTAAAAAGAATCGAAAAAGAGCAGCTGCTTTTTGAGAGTAAGCCTATTTATGAAAATAAGGTAGGAATATTTTTGGACGAACTGTTGCGTAACAAAGGCGTGGAGCTATCGAATAAAGCCAAACAATTATTGCTTTTTAGCATAAGTACTGATCTTTCTAGATACGAACGTGAGATTGATAAATTAATTATTGCTGATCCTGATACTAAACATTTTGATGATACCCATATAGAACGTCATATCGGTATTGATCGGCGATACAATGTATTTGAACTTACTAAGGCACTAAGTGAGGGAAACCAGAAAAGAAGTGCCTCGATATTAGGATATTTTGCCAAGAATACTAAAGATCACCCACCCATTGCGACCTTAGCTGTATTATATCCTTTTTTTACAAAAGTTTTTCGTCTTCATACGCTGAGTAACCCAAAAGATGCACCGAGAGTGTTGGGGATTTCTCCTTATTTTTTATCCGAGTACCAATCTGCTGCTAGAAATTTCCCAATGAAACGATTGACAAGGATTGTTAGTTCATTACGAGAACTTGATTTGAAGTGTAAAGGAGTGGGAGGGGCACCTGGTTTAAACGACCAGCAAATCTATCAAGATATAGCGATATCCTTGCTTGGATAATCTTACCAGGATTTGAAACGATCGGGACGACTTTCTCTCATGAGATTATAAAGCCCCTCAAATATCTCCTCAGCGTTTGGTTTTGAAAAGTAGTCACCATCTGAACCATAGGGCGGTCTATGCTGCTTTGCCGAGATGACAAGCGGCGCAGTGTCTAGATGGCTAAACCCTTTTTGTTCTGAAACAATCTGTTGGAGAAGAAATGCACTATACCCTCCTGGGACATCTTCATCAATGATTGCCAGTCGATTCGTTTTTTTAAGACTTTCAATGCTGCGTTGACTTTTGTCAAATGGCCACAGGGTTTGAGCATCAATAATTTCACAAGAAATTCCAAAGGTGCGTAGTCGTTCTGAAGCCTCACAAACAATTTTTAGGGTAGAGCCATAGGAAACTACAGTGATATCAGAGCCTTCTTCAACAACTTCAATTTCCCCAATAGGGGTTGTAAAATGTCCAATATTTTCCGGTAACGCCTCTTTGCTTCTGTAACCGTTTAACGGCTCGATGACAACAGCTGGTTCATTTGCTTTTAGAAGCGCATTATACATACCCGCTGCCTGGGTCATATTTCTAGGAGAAAGGATGTAAATACCACGAAGTACATTAACCAATCCTCCCATCGGAGAACCCGAATGCCAAATCCCTTCTAAACGATGCCCTCTAGTACGAACGATTAATGGCGCAATTTGTTGACCTACAGACCTATATCTTAGTGTGGCTAAATCATCTGTTAATACTTGAATGGCATAAAAGATGTAATCGAGGTATTGAATTTCAGCAATAGGTCGTAATCCACGCATTGCTAAACCAATACCTTGCCCAATTATGCTGGCCTCACGGATACTTGTGTCACTTACACGATCTTCACCA
>JAAZVY010000035.1 GCA_018623195.1 Flavobacteriaceae bacterium
AGGTAACCGTCTAATCCCATTAGATCGTTGATTACTCTGTAGTGGTAACCTGTGTAGCTTCTTAAGTCTATACCAACCGAGTAATTGAATTTACCTGATTGAATATCTAGTGATGAAATTGCACCCACCCAGTCGTGAGAATTCATTGAAGCTCTACGTACCATGATCGCACGGTTAGCACCAAAATCATTACTACTATTAGCTCCAATTCTACGACCGTTAAATCTGCTTAAGTTTCTTGCAGAAGTATTGAATAGATCGGTGGTTGCACGGTTTGTTGCAACAATTGCATCGAAATTAATCGTACCGTCAGGAAGACGCGAAGCCACCCCTTTACCTTCTTCGATTTGCTCGGTAAGGTCTTGACGGTATGGATACATGTCAATATCTCTGTTGAAGTAATTGCTACCACGAGGACCTGTTCCTCCTCCACGACCTGCAGATGCGTAGAGTGAAGTGTTTAATTGAATGTTATCAGCAATATCCCAGTCCCAGTTTAAGGTGGCTAGTGGCTTATTGTAGAAGTTACGACGAATGTTATATTCTTCTCCGTTTAAGATACCCCCGTTGGTGTTCCAGCGACGATCGATCGTTTCTTTGTGATCTGTACCGAAGTTTTGGTAGTCACGAATAGAAACCCAAGCACTACGTTGGTGGTGCCATTGTCCTGCACCTAAGATTGATAGGTTAAGTGCGTGATCTGAACCTTCGGGTGCGTATCCTACAGCTGCGAAGTAAGTCCATCCTTCACCTTTAGTGCTGTTTACGTATCCGTCACCTTCCCAGTAGGATAGTAATACAGATGAAGCCCATCCGTTTTCATTCTTTCCAGTATTGTAAGCTGCAGTAGTTTTAGTATATCCGTCGTTACCTAAAACTTGAGTGAATGAACCACCTTGCATCTTATCAGCAGTTTTAGTTAAGATGGATACGGTACCACCAACAGAAGGAACTGCTAGACGAGAAGCTCCTAAACCTCTTTGAATCTGAATACCAGAAGCAACATCAGTTAGACCTTGCCAGTTTGACCAGTAAACCCATCCGTTCTCCATATCATTTACCGGCTGACCGTTGATAAGGAAAGAAGTGTTTCTCTGATCGAAACCACGAAGACTGATACGGCTATCTCCATATCCTCCACCTTGTTTAGTTGCATAAACACCAGGTGTTGTGTTCATGATTTCAGGAAACTCAAGGTTACCTACTTTTAAAGAGATGTCTTTTGCAGATACTGTAGTCACAGCAACTGGAGTAACACGCTCCTTAGCCACGTCAATAACTCTTGAAGAAACAACAACTTCTTCAAGTTCAGTCATTAACAATGAGTCAGTTTCTTGTTGTGCTTGTTGCGCTACTGCAATTGATGCAGTAAAGATCGCTAGCAACGAAAAGAATTTTTTCATGTTAGAAAAGTTTAGATTTAAGTTCATAGCGCGAAAATACTAAGTATTCTCACATGATTGTGTAAATTAAACTTTAAGATTTCTCTAACATTTGAAAGATTTCTCGTTTTGAGATTTAGGAATCTTTCGGAAGTCCTGTAAACTATAGTGTTAGGAAAGGTCGCGAGCTTCTTCTGTTTTGTTTGAAATTCAACAAAAAAATTTCAACAAATTAAAAGCGCCTTGTTTATAACTTGCTGATTCTGACGTAATCAACCTCCATGGTAGCTTCTTTGAATTCGTCAGAAACCAATCCGCCAAGGGTTCCTCCCATGGCTAAATTTAGAAGTAAGTAGTGAGGATTGTCGTAGGGTCGTTTCTCGTCGTTAGGTACGACATAGAAGGGTTCATTGTCGAATAAAAGGATGATTTCATTCGGTGTCCATTCAAGCGAATAGATATGAAAGTCGTCATAGGAATTCGGGATTTCTATTGATTCACCCTCATCAAAGTATTCTTTGGTCTCTGTATGCCCCCAGTGAAGATGTCCTTTTAATACATTCTTTTCCCATCCCGTTTGTTCCATGATATCTATTTCGCCACACATGGGCCAACCCGCATTACCTTTTGAGTCACCGTAAAAGTTCCCTTTTTCATTGACATTACTTCCCAAGGTCCATATTGCAGGCCAGGTACCTTCTTCTCTAGGTAGTTTGGCTCTAACATCAATTCTTCCGTATTTAAAGTCGAATTTCGAATTCAATCTTGCCGAGACGAATTCTTTGGTGTCTCCTTCGTAAGTGTAAGCCTGTCTTAATGCATTGATTTTCAAAGTTCCATTTGAAACATAGGAAGTAGATTCACTATCAATATAGTGTTGAAGTTCGTTGTTGTGCCATCCATAGCTATTAGGCGGAATTACCTGATGGTGCCATTTACTAGGGTCAGGTCTTCCTGTATAGTCGAATTCATCTGACCAAATGATTTTGTTTGGAGTACTGTTGCAGCCAACAATTAGGAGAAGGATAGGAGTGAGGATGAGCTTTTTCATAGAATTCGAATTTATAAAAAAAGCCGCAACGTGAGTTGCGGCTTTATATCAGATTAAGTAACTAATCTTAGTTCTGATCTGAAATGTTTGGGTTAAAGAGAATCTCAGATTGTGGAATCTCATAAGTCAAACGATCGTCATTGTGGTTGAATGATTCACCGGCATAATCTAACCAGTTTGCACCACGAGTTTTAGTCATTCTGCGACGCTTCATTAGGAAGTATGCTTTCCCTTCAGCAAATAACTCTAATCGAGTTTGTAGAACAATTTCGTCGATAAGATCTTGACCAGTTAGTGCATCAACATAAGATGAATCAGAAACACGCTCGTCTAGAAGTGCTTTTAGACTTGCTTTCGCAGCAGCCTCATTCCCGTTTTCAGCGGCAGCTTCAGCATGTAATAGATATAGTTCAGATACTCTCATAAAGTGAGCGTCAGAATCTACATTAAGCTGTGGACCAGAGAAACCTCTGAAGCCTGCTTCTTGAGCGCCTTTCCAGTAGAATTTACCAGCTGGGATTAATAGACCAAATGGGAATTGGTTTTGGCGAATGTCATCAGCTCTCATTTGGCTGAATAGAGTTGCGTCCATTCCTTTGTAATTACCTACTGCAGCGTAGCTGTAGCTATAGTAATCCATCCATCCCCACCATGTTCCTAATGAGTATAATTCATTTTGGGCAGTGATGTCAATACCCCAAATAATACCTGGGTGACTATTTACGTCGTTAAATCCACCTACATTGTCGCCTTCACCCATCACAGCTACCTCATTTGCAGTCATAATTGGGTACCCAGCAGTAACTACCTTTTGAGCGTACTCTTCGGTTTTAGCCCAATCATTCATGGCTCCATAAGTATAAGCAAGTAGACCGCGAACAATATCTTGGTTCATTTCAATTTTATTGCTTCTTGAATACCCTTCTAGAAGAGTCTCAGCCGCTAATAAATCTGAAAGGGCTTGATTGAATACTTCTTGTACAGAGCTCTTAGGTTGCTCTAATTGATCCGCACTAGTGTAAATTGGTACAGCAGGTGCTGATAAATTCGCGATATCGTCTACAAATAGATTTACTAACCAGTAGTATGCCCATCCACGTAATGCGCGTGCTTGACCCATGGTATGTTTTTGTACATCTGTAGTAAGATCAGCTCCATCACCACCTAAACCATCAATTACAAGATTAGATAGGTTGATTACACGATAAAGGAATCTCCAAGGAATGTAGTTATAGTTGCTGTCAGGGTCAACAGTAGCTGTGAGCTCTGAAATTTGAGTCTGACGGTTATAACTTTTACCTAAGTGAGCCATGTCTCCTGAGAGAATGTCTAACTGGATATCCTGAGTTTTGATACCGTAGTCTTCTTGACCACCTACACCACCTGAACCAATTCGATAAAGGTTTTCGTAGATACCAAGTAGGGTACCTGCAGCAGCATCAGGGTTTACTGCAACAGCTTCTGAAACCTGCTCCTGCGATAGAGACGCAGTAGGATAGGTTTCTAGGAAGTCTTCTTCACATGAAACAGCCAGAATGGCAATCCCGATAAGGCTTAGTATTTTAAAATTTTTCATGGCTATTAGATTTTAACGTTTAGTCCAAAAACGAGTGTTGATAGTGGATTGTATCTATAGATACTTGATCCACCTGTAATCGATGTTGCCGGATTAAATCCTTGTCTCTTACTAGCTAACCAAAGGTTGTCACCAGTAACGTATAAATCCGCTTGTTGAACTCCAAATTTCGATGTTACCGATTTTGGTACCGCGTAACCAAGACGAACATTGTTCAAAGCAATGTAATCAGACTTAGTTAAGAATCGAGTTGAAGTTGCATTTTGCTGAATTTGATAACGAGCATCTTGTCTTGGGATGTCAGTAACATCACCTGGTTTCATCCAACGGTCGCGCATGTCGATGTGGAAGTTGTTAACCCCTGCGTAGTTATTTGCCATAAGACTAGCATAAGCACTATCATATGCCCATCCACCTAATTGGTAGTTGAATAACGCGCTAAGAGAGAACTGCTTGTAACGAGCATTTACTCTAAAAGCACCACGAACATCAGGAATGATCGTCTTGTCGATAAACTTATCTGTAGCCTCAGCGTAAACCTCGGTAAGGTCTTGTGCAACTGCCGCCTCAGGATTATCGTTTAAGTATTGCGTTAGTGAGTTGATGATCACATCGCCATCGGTATAGTCACCACTGCCATCCTTATCATCGAAGTTACGTTCCCACTGAGCAGCACCTGTTTCACTATTCACACCAGCGTAAACTGGAATATAGTAATCATAAAGTGAACGACCCACTGTACGAGCATAGCTACCAGAAATATCTAATTTCTGTTGTTCACCTGTTGCAGGATCGATTGGCATTGCAGTTAATTCGTTAGTAAAGGTTTCTCCGTTTAGTCCTAAGCTTAAGCTGAAATCTTGCTTATTTACTAAATCAAAGTCAAGGTCGAATTCAAGACCTTTGTTTACTAATTCACCATCGTTTACAGTGATTAAAGCATAACCTACAGAAGGCCCTACTCGACGGTCAAAGAACATATCTGTTGTTGTCTTTTGGTAAGCCTCGATCGATCCCGATACAAATCCGCCCATTTCAAATTCGAAACCTGCGTTGAACTGATTTGAACTTTCCCAAGTTAGGTCCTTGTTACCTTTTGTACTGAAGGCAAGGGAAATGTTGTCAGCGAGGTTGTTAATCGAGAAGATGTTGTAACCTGGGTATAGACCTACACCACCAGAGTTACCGATAATACCGTAACTAGCTTTGAACTTTAAGAAGTCGAATACTTTAGAGTCTGACATAAAGTTCTCTTCGCTAAGTACCCAAGCACCACCAACAGAGTAGAAGTTACCCCAACGGTTGTTGATGAATCTTGAAGAACCATCACGGTTGAAAGAAAGAGTTAAGAAATACTTACGTGAAAGATCAGCAGTTACGTTAGCAATGTAGCTCTCTGTTGCTTCCTCGTCAGTGTATCCATTACCTGGAGCATTAACAACACCATTTGCGATGTCTGTACCGAAAGGTAATACGAGCTTAGAGCGCTGAGCAGATAAGTAATTGAAGTCATACTGAGTAGCAACGTGAGAAACGAATGCTGATAGATCTAAATCTCCGAAAGTTTTGTTGTAGCGAAGACCAGTTCTAATCGTGTAGTTCTTAGTCTCAGAACGAGCACGAGTAATAACACCACCTTGACCTTTTGCAGGACTATAGAATGGCTCGTTTAGACGGATTGAATCATCCATAAAGTACTGATAGGCAAAGTTATTTTCTAACGTTAGCCCTTCAGCAAGAGTAATTCTTGTATCGTTATTAAAGTTTACAGAGTTACCGTTGTTTTGTACGATGTTAATCTGTGAGTCAGCAACACCGTTAGTTGCAAATCCGAAACCACGACCGTCTTCTAGACCGTAGTCAAAAAGGTATCCGCCGTATACTGGATCTGGAATTTTGTTTCCATCTGCATCACGACGATAAAGTGGATAAATTGGAGGTAAGTTGTCAATCCACCAGAACTGGCTCGAAGATGAAGAGCTTTGACCGTTTTGGTTACTCTCGCTTTGTGCGTAGTTCAGTGAAGTATTTACATTGATAAAGTCACCGATTTTGTGAGTAGCAGCAAGACGAGCATTCAATCTTTGGTAGTCGGTGTTTGAAGCGTAACCTTTATCATCAATGAATCCGATAGAAGTATATACAGAAGAGTTTTCGTTCACATTTGAAACAGTTACGTTTACCTCGTTACGATTTGCATCCTGAAATGCAAACTCTTCCCAGTTTTCTGGAGTATATCTTCTTGCAACTCCTGAACGAACTTGTCCAGTTGCAGGATCGATAAGGTTTGCAACGTTCACGTTTCCGTCTTCAGTCGTACCAACATTCCACATATTGTAAATAGGAGAGATGTCTGATACACCGGCATTTCCAGGAAATTCGAAAAGGTTAGCGTTAGCATAAGCGATAGCAGCTGCCTGATCACCTTCGTTCTCGATTAAACCTCTTTGATAAGTACCCTCCCAAGCAATCCCGATATACTCTTCAGGAGAGCGGATGGTTTCGTAACGTCCAATACCTTGGTAGTTCGTACCTGATTTTACTTGAACGTTTACGCTGTTACCGTTGTCTTTACCTCTTTTAGTAGTAATTACGATTACCCCGTTTGCACCACGTGCACCGTAAAGAGAAGTTGCAGATGCATCTTTAAGTACGGTAACAGATTTAATGTCGTTAGGGTTAATATCGTTTAAGCTTCCGCCAAAAGGAGCGTCATCCACAATGTAAAGTGGAGCTTGGCTACCATTGACAGATCCAAATCCACGAATACGAATCGTAGATACGGTACCTGGCTGTCCAGAAGTGTTGAATACACTAACACCAGCTACCTCCCCAGCAAGAGCTTGAGATACGTTGGTGAATGATTTTTGAGAGATATTCTCTCCTTCAACCACTTTCGCAGAACCAGCGAATGATTTTTTAGATACCTCACCGAAACCTGTTACAACCACCTCGTCGAGTTGGTTAGAAGGTTGAAGTGAAACATTGATGTTGCTTTGGTTACCCACAGTAACCTCCACAGTTTGGTATCCTACAAAGCTAAATTCTAGAACGGCATTTGGTCCAACAGAAATAGAGTAGTTACCATCGAAGTCAGAAGCAGTACCATTTCGAGTACCTTTTTCAATAACAGTTGCACCTGGAAGTGGAATTCCCGATTCGTCTGTTACGCTACCTGACACGGTTTGTTGTGCTACAGCCACTTGAACTGCGAGCAAACACACCAGTAGAAAATTGATGTAGTTTCTCATAACATTTGGTTTTACAATAATTGTTTACGTTTGAGTGAATCAACAAATTTACAACCTTCAATTGAATTTTTCTTTAAAAATGTGTGGGCACACGGGTGTTAATTGAAGGATTTTCGATAAAAAGAACGTATTACTGAGAAATTGATAATTATATGTTTAATATCAATTTAATTTTTACGATTTTGTTAAGCAACTATAGGTTCTTTAAGCGGAGAATTTGAAATAAAAAAACCGATTTCGAAATTGAAATCGGCTTTTGTTTGTTTTGCGGTCTGGACGGGACTCGAACCCGCGACCCCCTGCGTGACAGGCAGGTATTCTAACCAACTGAACTACCAGACCAAAACATTTTCGCTCTAAAAGCGGGGGCAAATATAATCTTTTTTACACCTTGTCCAAAAAGGATCAAAAAAAAAGCGATTAAAAATCGCTTTCTTTTTTACATGCTATACAAAGTGGCTTACATAGCGGCGTCAATAGCCTCTGCGTAAACGTTTTTAGGAGCAACTCCTACTTGACGATTAACGATTTCTCCACCTTTAAAAACTAATACGGTAGGAATATTTCTAACGCCGTATTTGGCTGCGAATTGCTGATTGTTGTCTACATCGACCTTACCTACAACTGCTTTTCCTTCGTATTCGGTGGCGAGTTCATCGATGATGGGTCCAACCATTCGACAAGGACCGCACCATGCTGCCCAAAAGTCAACAACCACGGGCTTGTCTGAGTTGAGTACTACCTCTTCAAATGTTGCGTCTGTTATTTCTAGTGCCATAATCTTAAATTAAAATACAAATTTAGGGATTTAAAATGAGTTCAATTAGTGTAGTTGATAGGGTATTTTTTGATCATCGAGGAAGTGGAGTAACTCTCTGGTAATCGCGACTTTTTCCTTTCTGCTCTTTAAAGTGAGTTGAAAGTCTTTGTCGTGAAGGGTAATGTTCACAGGTTTGTTGCCTTTGTGTTCTGCAATTCTTTGTTTTAACAATTCTATTTTCTCGGTGCTTACTTCCTCTGCCTTTAGATGAAGGTTGATTTTCTTAGATAGATTCTCCATCACATCTTGAAGCAATCGAACTTCGTTGAATTGAAGTCTTGGTTCTCCTTTGGTACTGCCATCCCCAATAGGATATCCTTCTTTGACGAAAAGACGGATGTATAAGAAATTCGGTTCCTTGAAGAAGTGTTCGAATTTTAAGAATTCCTCTGAAAAAACTCTGAATTGATAAGATCCGCTATAATCTTCTAGGGTAAAAGTTCCCCATCGTTTGCCATTCTTTGAAATTCTTGCTTCTGCCGATGTTACGACACCGCCTACGGTTACTTCGCGTCCGACAAAGGGGGCGAGGTCGGTATTAAGGCTTGCTAATTCGTTTTTAGTAAAATGTTGTAGTGTTTTTTTGAAATCATCAAGTGGATGCCCAGTCAAATAAAGCCCAACTACTTCTTTCTCTTTTCTAAGAAGCTCCATGGTTGGCCACGGCTCGCACGGTGGAATTTCGGGTTCGCTAATTTGAGCGACGGGATCATCTGCGAATAGACTCACTTGGGAGGCATTTTCGTTTTCTTTGAAACGGGTGGCTGACTTTATGATCTTCTCCAAATAGTTAATGCCGTCGTTAGATTCTTGGAAATATTGACTTCGTAGTGCGCCGAAAGAATCAAAAGCGCCAGCGATAGCAAGATTTTCAAAGGTTCTTTTATTCGCAGCTCGCAAGTCTATTCGTTTGGCTAATTCGAAAACTGAACGGTAGGGCCCAGATTCTTTTCTTTCATCTACAATGGTATCCACTGCGCTTTTTCCTACGCCTTTAATCGCACCCATCCCGAAACGAATTGCGTTTTGTGCATTTACCCCAAACTTATAGAAAGACTCATTTACATCGGGTCCTAGAACCTCGATTCCCATGCGCTTGGCCTCTTCCATAAATAGAGTTACCTGCTCTAGCTGGTTCATGTTATTAGATAGCACAGCAGCCATATATTCTGAGGGGTAGTGTGCCTTAAGATAAGCGGTTTGATAAGCGATGTATGCGTAGCATGTAGAGTGGCTCTTATTGAATGCGTAACTCGCGAATGCCTCCCAATCTTTATAGATCTTTTCTAAAACTTCTTTAGGATGTCCTTTGGAAATCCCTCCATTGATAAATTTTGGACGTAATTCGTCGATAAGATCTTTCTTCTTCTTACCCATAGCCTTTCTGAGAACGTCGGCTTCACCTTTGGTAAAACCTCCTAGCTTTTGAGATAAAAGCATCACCTGTTCTTGATAAACTGTGATGCCATAGGTGTTTTCTAGATACTCCTTCATTTCTGGAAGGTCGTAAGTGATGGGTTCTTTACCGTGTTTTCTAGCAATAAAGCTTGGGATATATTCAAGCGGGCCCGGACGATAAAGAGCGTTCATGGCGATTAGATCATCAAAGGAACTTGGTTTTAGCTCTTTCAGATACTTCTGCATTCCGCGAGATTCGTATTGGAAAATACCAATCGTTTCTCCTCGTTGAAAAAGCTCGTAGGTTTTTTCGTCTTCGAGTGAAAATTCGTCGGGATTTAGTTGAACTCCGGTTCTTGCCTTTATGATCTTTAATGTGTCTTTAATTAAAGTAAGCGTTTTTAGTCCTAAGAAGTCCATCTTTAACAGACCCGCACTCTCAACCACCGAGTTATCGAATTGGGTTACCCACATCTCTGCATCTTTAGCCGTAGCTACAGGTACAAAGTCGGTAATATCACCCGGAGTGATAATTACACCACAGGCGTGAATTCCTGTATTTCGAACCGTTCCTTCTAATCTTTTTGCGACTTGAAGCGTGTTTCCAAGGTCGTCCTTGCTCTGAGAAATTTGTTGTAGTTCTGCGATCTTTTGGGCTTCCTCACTGCGAAAATTTTGTTGTAGCGACTTTGAATCGAGTCCTAAAACCTTTGCCAGTTTGGTCATATCGGGCAGAAGCTTAGCAAGTCGATCTGCCTCATTAAGCGGCAAATCTAAAACCCTAGCGGTATCTCGAATCGATGACTTGCCAGCCATGGTACCGTAGGTGATAATCTGAGCTACTTGATTAGAACCGTATTTTCCAATGACATAATCGATGACCTTCTGTCTTCCCTCATCGTCAAAGTCAATATCAATATCGGGCATGGATACTCGATCTGGATTGAGAAAACGCTCAAAAAGGAGGTCGTATTTAATCGGATCAATATTAGTTATACCTAAACAATAGGCCACTGCCGAACCTGCTGCCGACCCTCTTCCGGGGCCCACAGAGACACCCATTTCTCTTGCTTTTCTAATAAAATCCTCTACAATTAAGAAGTATCCAGGATAGCCTGATTGTTCAATAGTGTTCAATTCGAATAGCAAGCGCTCTTCGATTTCTGAGGTTACTTCTCCGTATCGATCCTTTGCTCCTTCAAAGGTTAGATGTTTGAGGTAAGCGTTTTCTCCTCTCTTGCCTCCGTCAATTTGATCTTCTGGAGACACAAACTCTTGCGGAATATCGAATTCGGGAAGCAGTACATCACGATATAAGACGTAATTCTCTACTTTATCTAATATGCGAGTGGTATTTTCAATAGCCTCTGGCAGATCAGCGAATCGTTTTTTCATCTCTTCGCTATCCTTAAAATAGTACTCGCTATTTGGTAGACCGTATCGATAACCTCTTCCTCTACCGATCGGAGTCTCTTTCAGTTCCCCTTCTTTGACGCAGAGGAGGATATCTTGAAGTTCCTGATCTTCTTTAGACCGATAAAAGTTATTATTAGTCGCAACTATATGGACTCCATGCTTCTTGGCCAGTGCTACGATTTGATGATTTACCCTATTTTCTTCTTCTTGATCGTGACGTTCGAGTTGTAAGTAAAAGTCATCCTCAAAATTTTCCTTAAACCATTCTAAAGCCTCTTCAGCTTGTCGTTCACCGATATTCAAAGCTTTGGCAGACACCTCGCCTCTCGTACCTCCCGACAAAATGATTAACCCTTCTTTGTGCTCTACGAGTAGTTCTTTGTCAATTCGAGGGATGTAGTAGAAACCTTCAGTATATGCCTTAGAACTGAGTTTGGTCAAGTTATGATACCCTGTTTTGTTTTTGGCGAGCAGAACAACGGGATAGCCCAAATCTTTAACCTCCTTATTGTGCCTATTTTCGACCATCGCCAGCTCACAACCGACGATTCCTTTAATGGGATTTTCAGGGTTTGACTTATTATGGGCAGCAACGGCACTCACAAAGCTGAAAGCTCCCATCATGTTACCTGTATCGGTAAGAGCAACCCCTGGCATCTCTAATTCAGCCGCAGTCTCGACAAGCTCAGCAGGCTTCATAGTCGCTTGTAAAATAGAGAATTGTGAATGGTTGTGTAGGTGGGCAAAGGAGAGTTGATTTACCTCCTCAATGTCGATGGTTGTGTTCTTAGGTTCTTTAGGCTCAAAATTCTGTGCAGCTAATTTTTCTGAAGCCGCCTTGAGATTTTTATGCTTTAGGCCTACAGCCTGAATCGGATTGGGGTTCGCAACTTTAAAGTCTTGAAGAACTTCTTCTGAAACTCCTAAAGAGGTAGCGTCAAATTCACCGATTCGAACCAGTTCAAAAAAGCATCGTGCGGTTGCTTCTACGTCTGCGCTAGCATTATGCGCTTCGGCAAATTCAGCTCCAAATAGTTTACGGTGCAGCTCTGAAAGGGTGGGTAATTTAAATCTTCCGCCACGTCCACCAGGTAGTTGGCAAAAGTTAGCAGTTTTTTCGGTGCAAGTGTCGAGCACTTTTTTATCCAGAAGTGCAGTAGTTACCCCCATACGGTAGAATTCTGCCCCCATGATATTGAGGTCAAAATCAATATTCTGTCCTACGACAAAGTCGGTTTTAAGAATAACCTCCTCAAAAGCCTGAAGAACTTCGTGCAGTTCGTGTCCTTCTTTTAAAGCGAGAGCAGTCGAGATGCCGTGCACTCTTTCTGATTGAAAAGGGATATCAAAACCATCCGGCTTGATTAGGAAGTCTTTTTGATCAATCAGCGTTCCCTCATGATCGTGAAGCTGCCAAGATAATTGAACCGCTCTCGGCCAATTCTCTGAGTCACTAACCGGGGCTTTGTAGTTTTTAGGCAGGCCGGTAGTCTCCGTATCAAAAATGAGGTATAACATCGAGTGAACTAACTTTTAGAACCCCTAAAAATAGCATAATAATGAGGCTTGGATAACTAAACATTTCGATTATCTTTGCACGACTTTTAAACAATGTATTAATAACCGAGGTCGAGAACCTCAAAAATTTAATGTGATATGCCTGTAAGAATTAGATTACAACGCCATGGTAAAAAAGGAAAACCCTTCTATTGGGTAGTTGCTGCCGATTCAAGATCGAAGCGTGACGGTAAATTCCTTGAAAAACTTGGTATCTACAATCCAAACACAAATCCTGCAACTGTTGAAATCAATGTTGATTCAGCGGTTAAATGGTTACAGAATGGTGCTCAACCAACTGACACAGCGCGTACACTGCTTTCAAGAAAGGGAGCCCTTCTTAAGCATCACCTTGTAAAAGGTGTGGCTAAAGGAGCTCTTACCGAAGAGCAAGTGGAAGAGCGTTTTGCAGCATGGTTGGCTGAGAAAGATGCGGCAAATACTGCTGAAATCTCTGCACTAAATAAAGAAAAAGAAGCTGCGAAGGCGAAAGCTCTTGAGGCTGAGAAAGAAGCGAACGAAAAGCGTGCTGCTGAGATTGCTGCTGCTAACGCTCCTGAGCCTGAAGTAGTTGAAGAGGCTGCAGAGGAAGCTGCTGAAGAAGTAGCTGAGGCTCCTGTTGCTGAAGAAGCTGCCGCTGAAGAAGCTCCATCAGAAGAGTCTTCTGAAGAAGAGAAACCAGCTGAATAATTGACGGTATGCGACTTGAGTCCTGCTACCAACTAGGACATATCGCATCAAAATTTAGCTTCAAGGGTGAGGTGCTTCTAAAACTAGACACCGATTATCCCGGCGAATATCTTGAAATGGAATCAGTTTTTGTTCAATTAGAACATGAATTGGTTCCATTTTTTATTGAGCGTTCCCGTTGGCACAATGGGTCCCTCAGAGTGAAGTTTGAAGGAGTTGATTCTGAACTTCAAGCTACTGCACTTGTTGGAAAATCGATTTATCGTCCGCTAGACGAGCTTCCTGAGTTAGAGGAGGGACAGTACTATTATCACGAACTCATCGGGTTTGAAGTTATTGACACTTCTTTTGGTCCTATTGGTGAATTAGTTGGTGTGAATGACAGTTCTACACAAGCTATTTTTATTATCGATCATAATGGGAAAGAGGTCTTATTACCAGCGGTAGACGAGATCATCAATGCCATAGATAAAGATCAAAAATGTATCTTGGTATCAGCGCCAAATGGCCTGATTGAACTTTATTTAGAGCCCTGAGGGTGTTTCGATTTAAACAATTTTCGATAGACGATACTAATGTTGCGATGAAAATCGGGACCGATGGTGTTTTGATCGGTGCTTGGTCTGCTGCACCTGATCCAAAAAAAATCTTAGATGTTGGGTGTGGTACTGGGCTTATAGCTCTTCAATTAGCGCAGCGTTTTTCTTCGAGTCAAATAAGGGCAATAGATATTGATGAGCGAGCCTGTAAGGCTGCTCAAATGAATTTTCGTAATTCTCCCTGGTCTGAGCGGTTAGAAGTAGTTAAGGGTGACTTTTCAGATCCGTCTTCGATCGTTGATGCTGACTTTGATTTAATTGTTTCGAACCCACCTTATTTTCATGGAGCTGAAACCTTGGAGGATTCTAGAACACTCGCTAGAAATTCGAATCATTTACCCTTGCAATTACTCATTCAGTCTTCGCATCGTTTATTGAAGGCCGACGGGTTATTTTCTCTAATTCTCCCTTCAGATCGATTCTCTGAGGCGCAAAAGGTTGCTTTGGAGACAGGATTTAAGATTCGAAGGTATTGTCTAGTCAAGGGTCGCTCAGATTTACCAGTGAAGCGGGTGATGTTAGAACTTCAAAAAACCACCTCTGCGATTGTAGCTGAGCGTGAAGAATTAGTGATCGAGATTGAAAGACATCTTTATACTGAAGAGTATCGTCATCTTACCGCATCGTTTTATTTGAATTTTTAGAAAGAGGTGTTAGTTACGTATTCGCAGCGCTCCTTTCTTTTTACTTCAATACTTCTGAACCCGAATTCTGTACAGACTAATCCTTCGATGAGGTAGATTCCTTTGGATAGTACGGGATACTTTTGAGCTATTTCAGGAAACGAAGTGGTGTCAAAAACGATACCGTTGATATCTAAGTAAGTGGCAAATTGCATGATCTTTCCATTCTTTGTTCTTGTATTTTTCACTGTAACCAGATACCCTAGTATTCGTACAGCCTTTCGATCGTAATACTCCAGTTGATCTGCGGTAACCCCTTGAATCGGATTTTTTAAAAGTTCAAAAGTCATTGAAAGTGGAAACCCTAAAAGCTCCCAAAGTTCATAGGTTCTCTCAATTGCTGATTCTTTGAGGTGTGTCAGGCTAATTCCCTTTTGCTCTGATGCAAAAAGTTTGGGTTGAAAGTTTCTTTGTCTACTATTTTTTAAACCTAACGCTTGCCATAATAGCGAGTGCTTATTTTCATTGGTGAAGCTGAAGGCTCCGGCCCGTATTAGAAGTTCTATCTGTGAACTACCTATGGGTACTCGATCAATAAAGTCGAATAGACTTTTAAACTCTCCTCGAGTTCTGGCCTCCACTATTTTTATAGTGCTTCGTTCCTCTAACTCTTTCAGAGCTATAAAGCCTAGGTATAACTCGTTTTTGATGATCGTGTGTTGAATGTGACTCTTATTGATACAAGGGGTGTGCACTCTTGCACCTAGTCTAACCGCTTCTTTGAGATAGAATTCTATTGCGTAGAACCCTCCTCCATTATTGATTACAGCCGTGAGATATTCGAGCGGATAGTAAGCCCTAAGAAATAGGCTTTGATAGCTCTCAACAGCATAAGAAGCAGAGTGCCCCTTGGCAAAGGCGTAGCCAGCGAAACTTTCGATTTGTCTCCATACTTCACTCACTTCTTCTTCGCGATACCCTTTTTGGTTGCCATTTTCGAAGAATTGAGCCTTGATACGATTAAATTCAGCCTTTGATCTTGATTTACCACTCATTCCTCTGCGTAGTACATCGGCCTCAGCAAGGCTTAACCCTCCGTAGTAGTGTGCGACCTTGATAACATCTTCTTGATAAACCATGACTCCATAGGTCTCGGGCATAATGTTTAGAAGTACGGGGTTGGCCCTTTGGTTTACTTTTTCAGGATTTTGATGCCTAAGGATGTATTCATTCATCATTCCGCTCTGAGAAACTCCGGGTCTAATAATCGAGCTGGCAGCAACAAGACTTAAGTAATCACTTACTTTGAGCTTTTGCAAAAGCATTCGCATAGCGGGAGATTCAATGTAGAAGCAACCCATGCAATCTCCACGGGCTAATAGTTCATTGATAGTACTGTCATTTTTAAAGGTCTCGATTTGATGAATATCTACCTGTTTATTTTGATTCTGCTCGATTAGTTTTAGGGCATCAGCAATTTTTGATAGCCCTCGTTGAGACAGGATGTCGAATTTGTGAAGCCTAGCGTCTTCAGCGATGTGCATATCAAGATGTATGGTTCGAAATCCTTTGGGTGGAAAAAAGGTAGTGGCATAATAGTGTATAGGCTTCTCGGTAATAAGCATTCCTCCGGCATGTATGCTAAAGTGATTGGGTAAGCCTTCAATAAACTTAGAATAGTGCAATACTAGTCTCTGCAGCTCATCACTCTCCTTGTTGCGACCTAGGGGTTTTGTATTAGCTACTAGTGCATCAATTTCTTCCTTAGAGAGTCCAAACACTTTTCCAATTTCTCTGATTACTGCTCTTTTTTGAAAGGTTACATACGCGCCCAGTAAACACACATTCGGATACCTCTCAAATAAATATTGAATCATTTGGTCTCGCTCTCGCCAAGAAAAATCAATGTCAAAATCGGGAGGACTACTTCGGTATTTGTTAATGAAACGCTCAAAATAAAGATTGAGTTCGATAGGGTCGACATCGGTTATGCGTAAGAGATAAGCTACGAGACTGTTGGCTCCACTACCTCTTCCTACATAGAAAAAACCTCTTTTTCTAGCTTCTCTAGTGAGGTCCCAGTTAATTAAGAAATAAGTGGTGAACGATTTCTCACAGATCAATTGCAATTCTTTAGCTAGTCGTGCGTGCAACTCTTTGGGTTTTTCGTTAGGATACCGGTACGCTATGCCTTCTTGACATAAACGCCTGAGTAGCGATTCATCTTCTTTCTGGTTTTTTCCAAATAATTGCTGGTTTTCTGAAGGGAGTCTGGGGTCAAAGGAATACCCAAATGAGCATTGTTTACTGAGTTTCGTAGTTTGCTCTAATAAAAAGTCAAGATCGTTAACCGCCTTTTTTAATTCGTTTATATCGAGCATCTGATGATCGATATCTCCTTGTTCTTCGACGGCTAGTTTACTGAGTAATGTATTATTGTCAATAGCTCTTAGAAGGCGATGGGTATTAAAGTCTCTTTTAGATCGAAAGCTAACAGGGCTAAGAAATACAAGTCGTTCTTTGTTCTCAATAAGCTTGCTAAATCGCAAGCGGTTGAGATCTTTGATCGATACCCCTATGTAGTGATTGGGGACTGTGATTTGTAGATTTTCAATTTGCACTTGAGTAAAGGGGTAGATAAAGCTTACCTCGTCGAGGTCTGGAGCGTATTTTGGATACCCTTTTTTTGAGGCTTGAACCTCTGATACGAATTGATTGAGATTATAGAAGCCTTGTGCACTTCTTGCGATTCCTACATAACCCTTTGAGTTTCTGTCGCGGCAGTCAATGCCTACGATAGGTGGTATGTTTTTTTCCTGACAGTATTTAATAAAGGATAATACAGCAGCACTGTTGTTGATGTCGGTTAGTGCGGCGAAAGAATACCCTTTAGCAATAGCCAGGTCGACGAGCTCTTCTTCTGAGATCGTTCCGTATCGTAGACTGTAATAACTGTGACATTGTAGATACATTATTGCTTGCGGTGAGCGAGTACGATAGGGGCGTTTCCGTTAAATGGGTTTTCAATTCGTCCGATAGTTTTAGCACCCAGGCTTGAAGCTCTGATAATACTTCGGTCACCAAAACGTAGCCTCATTCTGTCTATGGCTTGATAGAGTTGAATCGCTGATTCGTTATCGTCAAACAGGTTGATCTGATAGTTACCTCCTGCCAAGTGACTGAATTTGACCCCTATTAGTCGAACTCTTAGTCGTCGATTATACAAAGCGTTGAATAGCTCTAATATTCTAGGAATCAACAAGTGATCTGCGCTAGTGTAGGGTATTTTTAATTGCCTGCTCTGAGTGTCAAAGTCGGCATATCTTATTTTAACACTCACGCAAGAAGTTAACTTTTGACCCCTTCTCAGCTGATAGGCTAGGTTCTCAGTCATTGCAATAAGTAATTCTCTCAAGAGAGTCATATCTATGGTGTCGTAGTCAAAGGTTCTTTCGGTAGAAATAGATTTTCTTTCATTGTAAGTGATTACAGGACTGTGATCTATTCCCTGGGCCCTTCGCCAAATAACTCCCCCTGTTTTGCCCAGCGTTTGTAAAAGAAGCTCTTCGGGCAGCTTTTGAAGGTCGCTGACAATTCTAATGCCTAATCGCTGCAGTGTTAGCCCTGTTTTGTCACCTACCATTGGGATTTTTCGAATAGGGAGTGGAGCCAAAAATTGCTTCTCGTACCCTTGATCGATTTTAATTTGATTGTTAGGTTTTGCCTCGCCGGTGGCTACCTTAGAAACTATTTTGTTTATGGATAGCCCAAGCGATATGGGTAATCCACTTTCTCTAATGATCTTGGTTCTTAGTTCTGAGGCGAACTTATAAGTGCCGAAAAATTGATCCATTCCACTTAGGTCTGCGTAGAATTCATCGATACTGGCTTTCTCGAAAGCAGGCACCTCTGATTGGATAATTTCAGTGATGAGGTCTGAATACTTGGTGTAGGTGCCTGAATTACCTCTTAATACAATAGCTTCTGGACAGAGTCTGCGAGCTAATTTCATAGGCATTCCTGAGTGCACGCCAAAAGCCCGTGTTTCATAGCTGCAAGCAGCTACTACTCCGCG
>JAAZVY010000067.1 GCA_018623195.1 Flavobacteriaceae bacterium
AGTGGGGAGATCGCTTCAGGGGTTTGATCTCGATGACTGACCCCTGTACCTCCGGTAACAATAATGAGATCGATCTTGGTATGGAGATACTTTTCAATCTGAAGTCGAATATCATTGGGCTCGTCAGGGATGATGCATAGTTCGGACACCTTCATGCCTAAATCACCTAGAAATTGTTTGATCATTTGACCCGTTTGATCCGTTGCCTTGCCAGCCGATATAGAATCAGAAGCAACAATAATTGCAGCTGATCGGTTAGAGGCTTGTGTAGTGTAATCCGATTTTCCGCCCTTCTTGCTCAGTAATCGGATAGCACCGATACTTACCCCTTTATCGATGGGCTTAAGCATATCATACATATTGAGGGCTGCTATACTTGCTCCATGCATGGCTTCAACTTCTACACCCGTTTTATATATGGTCTTAATGGTACAGCTGATCGTAATGATCTGATCGACAATCTCAAATTGAAACCCCGTATATTCTATAGGAATGGGATGGCAATCAGGCAGTAGTTCAGGTGTCTTTTTTACTCCGAGAAGCCCTGCTGCCCTGCTCATTTCGAAGACGTCCCCTTTGGGTACTCGATGTTCGCGAATGGCTTCGATAGTCTTAGAACTACTAACTTCTACAAGGGCCTCTGCCGTTGCAATTCGCAGTGTATTACTCTTCGCTGTGATATCTACCATTACCTATTCACTTTCCATTGATGACTTCCACTCTCAAAACACTCTTTTCCAAAAACAGGAAGCTGCGCCTTCAAGGCATCAACTAGTTCTGGGAGGGCCTTAAAAACGGCTGGGCGATGAGGTGCCGACACAAAAACAAAAAAACATATTTCTCCCACCGCAACTTTACCTAAACTGTGATAGATATGCAGGCATGTAAGCTCGTACTTATCAAACAGTTCTTCTTTTATGGTGTGTGCAATACTATTCGCTAAAGATTCTTCGGCAGTATACTCGATCGCAGTCACTTCTTCTTCACCTACCTGATCTGCTCTTACCTGGCCTAGAAAAATCTGATGAGCCCCTATAGCAGTCTTCGACTGATGAGCGGCAATAGACTTGGCAATTTTAGAAGGATCTATAGCTCCTTGAATAAAAATAGATTTTATCGGTTTACTCATGCATCGTGTTTTATTAGTTTTCTACTCAGCTGCTCAGCACCCAAATCGGTAAAGCGAACATTGGACAATTGCAACTCTTCAGCTAGTTTTCGAGCTCTTGCACCACTAGCACAAAAAAGTACAACCTTACCCATTTGAGACCAGTTCACCTTTTTATCTTCAATAGATTCAATAGACGAAAGCGGTAGCGCCTCTACTAATTTATGACTTATTTGAGGGGTCTCATGAGATTCTCTAAGATCAATCCATCGATAATCCGCATAGTTCATCTCTAGATTGAGGTCTATTACATAATCAGAGCATTCAAGGCCCAAATGGTTCGAAACTCTAATCTGGTCTATTGCTTTTTGATTTTTAGTGTGCTTAATGGTGTGGGTATTCATCTTTAAAAGATCAATACACCACAATGATCCCGAAAGCGCTTGGTCTAGATCTAAAAGCACTTTAAGTGCTTCACTCGCTTGGGTTACTCCCACCACTCCAACGGCTGGTGCAAAAACTCCAACATCAGAACAGCTCGGAAGCTCTTTTTGTTTAGCATTATACGGAAAAAGGCAGCGATAGGTTGGTCCTGACTTATGATTAAAAACCGATACCTGACCTTCGAACTTATACAATGCTCCAAACACCCAAGGTTTATTCTGACGAACACAAGCATCGTTTATTAAGTAACGAGCCTCAAAGCGATCCGTACAATCGAGAATTACATCGTACTGAGAAATGATCTCTTCTGCGTTTTTTGGGATTAGATCGAAGGTGTAAGGAATGAAATTTACTTCGGTATTCAACTTAGATAGTCGATTGATGGCGCAATTGACTTTAGGTAAACCAATCTCCTCCTCACTGAAAAGTACTTGTCGTTGAAGATTCGTCTTGTCGATACAATCGGCGTCCATAAGACCGATCGTTCCAACACCTGAAGAAACCAAATAAGGTAAGGCAGCGCAACCAAGGCCTCCTACTCCGATGACAAGAACCTTTGACTCTTTTAGTAATCGTTGGCCAGATTCACCGAAAGATTCGAGTTTTATATGTCGATCATATCGATTAATCATCCGCCTGAAAATGGAGGGAACATCGAAAGTGTTCCCGAGATTACTATTGCTGAATCATCCAGTAATTGATCGTTCTGGGCCACCTTTACAGGAATAGCCTCGAGTTTCGGGTAATCTTTCTCAAGATGCTTTATCAGCTCACCCACCGAATATTCGGTATTACACTCGATATAGATCTGCTCTCCAATGACTTCTGAAAGCATTCCAAAACATTTTATCTGGTAGGTAATCATACCCAAAACATTTTTATTGAGGCTAGTGCTAAAACTCCAGCCAATACATAGTTCAATTTAACTGAATTCCATTTTAAACTTCCGTAATAGCTACCTAAAAATCCACCGATAAGCGCTGAGACCACCAGTGGGATCATAAATAGAGACAGCACGGCACCCGACTGTAATTGACCAACGAGGCCTGAAGCCGAATTTACCCAAATAAAAAGGGCCGATACCGCTGCAGCTTCTTTTACTTGAGCCCAACGAAATAAAACCAGAACGGGGGTAAGAATGATCCCTCCACCAATTCCGATTAGTCCTGAGAAAAAACCGATAATTGCTCCAATACCGACCCCGGCAAAGAACGGGATTGACCTTGGCGGTTCTGAGTAGTTCCTTAGTCGAATCAACATTCTTAACACTGCAAAAATCAATAATACACCTAGTATTCTCTTGTAAAGAATAGGATCGACGCTAATGGTACCCCCAAAGTATGCGAAAGGAATAGAGCCTAAGGCGAAAGAAATAAAAAGAGATTTCTTAAAATGCCCTCCTCGATAGAATTGAATAAACGCGATTCCGGCTACAAAAAGATTCAGTAATAGCGCCGTTGGTTTCATGAATACCACCGGAAAAGAAAACAACGCCATCAGTGCTAAATAACCACTGGCACCACCGTGGCCTACACTACTGTATAAGAAAGAAACGATCGGGATAAGCCCCAAAAACCACCAAAATCCAACTGCTTCTATCATATTTCGAAGGTTTCAACGAGTTCTCCTTTGGAGAGAACTTTAACATCCGCTCCCATGTAAATCAATAGTTCCGACTTTGAAAAGCTAAGCAAGGTTGCTGAGTTAAATTCATCGATGGGTACTGCACAACCTTCATGAATTTTAGCCTTTACAAATAGGGCTCTTCCAAATCGATTATGAATTTCTGATGCCAAGGTCATTTTTTTGACCATAGGCTGTATCCCTTGATAACGTTGTAACCATCGTCTTACATAAACGTAGTAACAAGTAAGGGTTGAGGCAGGATTACCGGGCAGGGCAAAAATCGCGGTTTGATTAAGGGATCCGAAAAACAAAGGTTTTCCAGGCTTTTGACGTACCCCGTGAAAATGTTTTGATACGCCTAATTCGTTAAGAGCCTTGCCAATAAAATCATAATCTCCGACCGAAATTCCTCCTGATATCAGTACTAGATCAGCTTCGCTAATCGCCTTGTGTATCGCAACTACACTAGCTTTATAGTCATCTTTTATAGAAGCGCCATAGAGAAAATCGCAATGATCTTCTTGAACAGCTGCCTTAAGAACAGCGCCATTACTCTCATAAACCTGGCTTTCTTTCTTTTCAGAACCCAGCTTTGCTAGCTCATCACCGGTTACAAGCACAATAACTTTTGGAGGATCGATAACCGCTACCTCTGTACAACCAATAGAAATTAACATCCCAATAATCGCTGGGGTGATTTTTGCTCCTCGATCTAGTATTTTCTGGCCTTGTTGAATCTGACTGCCAACCGCTCTGATATTTACACCTTGATCAGGAAATTTGGTGGCGGTAATCCCCTCCGAAGCGATCTCTACATGTTCTTGTATGACCACCCGATCGGCAGAATCTGGAACTCGCGCTCCAGTAAATATTCGAACCGCTTCACCTGATTTTATCTCAAAAGTGTTGCTGCTGCCCGCTGGCACCTCACCTATAATCTGATAGTTGTCAGCAATTCCGTTTATCGCATAGCCGTCCATTGAAGACTGCCTAAATTCAGGAAGATTGACCGTTGAAAAGACATCTTCAGCCAGTATCAGACCATTTAGGCCAGCATCAACTGATCGTCTAACACTTTTTGATCGAGAGGTAAATCGATCGATAAGATCAAGTGCCTCTTGAACTTCTATCATCGTCTAAGCCTGAGATCCTGCGAAGGGCTGTTTGTATAATCGTTTACCTTGAGCCTTATAAAGTGCATTCGCCAATGCTCCCATTACCGGTGGAAATGGTGGTTCTCCCATACCTGTTGGGTCAACCTTAGATTCAACGAAATGAACCTCGACATCTTTAGGGGCTTCATTATGACGAATTAATCGGTAGTCGTCAAAATTATTCTGATCCGGTTTTCCTTCGGTAAAGGTGATTTGCGAATACATAGCGTGTCCGATACCATCAACACTACCTCCCTCAGCGAGGTTAGCAGCAGCGTCAGGGTTAATTACCACCCCACAGTCAATTGCGGCATATACTTTTTCAACTACCGGGCTACCATTTTTCATCACGACATCAACAACGTTTGCGACATAAGACTGGTGGCAGAAATAGGCAGCTACTCCTCGATGTACACCTGGTTTAGGGGTATCCCACCCAGACTTTTCTTTAACGAGTTTCAGTACTCCAGCATAACGCTCAGCATCGTAATCATTGCGCTCACCAACCGGGTTAGTTTTCGCTCTTTCAAGGAGTTCTAAACGATATTCTATCGGATCCCTACCGATCTGCTCAGCAAGTTCATCAAGGAAGCTTTGTTCAGCACTAGCCATGAAATTAGATCTTGGTGCCCTGAAGGCCCCAGTGGTAATATTAGAATCGATTGTCCATGTCTCGGCCTTGTAGTGATCAAATGAACCAGCCGGGAATCGATTCGCAGACAATGGACTTTCAGGAATTCCACCCGCTACTATATGGATTGCCGTTGCTTTACCCTCTTTGATAGCCGCACGATAAGTTACTCGATAACTTGGTCGGTAGGTACCTGCAGTCATATCATCCTCACGAGTGTAGACTAATTTTACAGGTTTCCCCACAGTTTTAGAAATTACGCCGGCTTCAAGCATAAAATGCCCGTATAATTTTCGTCCGAAACCACCACCGATTCGAGTCATCATGATATCTACCTTTTCTACGGGTAGTTCAAATCTCTCTGCAAGTGCTGGCTCAAGAAATTCAGGTAATTGGATGGG
>JAAZVY010000068.1 GCA_018623195.1 Flavobacteriaceae bacterium
ATGAATGCCGCCAAAATCTCTGTGGAAAGAGGTAAGAAGTACGGAATTTATTTCTCCTTAGCTTGTTCGCTCGTCATCTTTGCCGAAGCCCTAGGTGCTGCTGTATTTTCAAAATTCCTTTTCGAACATCCAGAAACAATTAATCATATTTTAATCGGAGCCCTTCTCATCTTCCTTGTGCTCTTTTTCTATTTCTGGAAAAAGTCAAATCGAAACCTCACCGAACTGGTACCCTCTTCTTCTAATTCCTTTTTAAAGGGGATTAGTTTAGCGCTACTCAATGTCCTTACCATTCCTTTTTATGCGGGGCTGCATGCCGCGCTTCGGAGCTCCAAAATTGCACGCCTAGCCACCTCTGAAACACTTGTTTTTGCGGCTGCGGCGCTATCAGGAACCTTTGTGATTCTTTATGGTTATTCCTATGGGTTTGCTAAAATTTCGTTTGATGAGCAACGCTTCGAAAAACGCTCGAATCGAATCATCGCCATTCTAATGTTGTTGCTTGTAGTTATTACTTTTATTCGTTTATGGTTGAATTATGAGTAGTAGTGATTTTTATGAGCGTGTCTATGAGGTTGCCCGACGAATTCCCGAAGGAAGGGTTACCTCTTATGGTGCAATCGCCAATTACCTAGGCCGTAAGGGCGGGGCTCGAATGGTCGGATACGCCATGAATTTATCCCACGACAAGGATGTACCCGCTCATCGAGTGGTGAATCGTATGGGAATGCTTACCGGTAAACATCATTTCCCTGGCACTAACCTGATGCAACAACTGCTAGAAAATGAAGGAATTGAAATTGAAGATGACTGTGTAGTTGACTTTGATCGTCTATTTTGGGATCCGTCAGAAATGCTTTTATAGCCTTTGTTATCTGCGTATCTTTGTAGGAGAAATGCAGATCTATGACAAAGAGTGAAATTCTTAAAGCTTTAAGTACTATTAGCGCACCCGGTGAAGGCCAAAATCTAGTTGAGAGTGGAGCGGTAAAAAACGTACAAGTATTTGGAGATGAGGTTGTGGTGGATGTAACGATTAATAATCCTAGTCTGCAAGCAAAGAAGAAAACTGAAGTTTCAATTCTTCAAGTGATTCATGCCGAAGTGCATCCTAAAGCCAAGATCAAGGTAAATATTTCGGTGGAGGCTCCCGAGAAAACACAAAACACTAACCTGATCAAGGGCAAGCCCATACCAGGTATAAAAAACATTATCGCCGTAGCCTCTGGTAAAGGAGGGGTTGGTAAGTCTACGGTTACCGCAAATCTTGCTGTTTCATTAGCTAAAATGGGCTTTGAAGTGGGCCTTTTAGATGCCGATATTTATGGTCCTTCTCAGCCACTGATGTTTGATGTTGAAAATGAGAAGCCGTTAGCCATTGATGTAGATGGAAAATCTAAAATGAAGCCTGTCTCTAACTATGGAGTGAAACTACTCTCCATAGGTTTCTTTACCGAAAAAGATCAGGCTGTAATTTGGAGAGGGCCGATGGCAGCTAAAGCGCTCAACCAGATGATCTTTGATGCGCACTGGGGTGAGCTCGATTTTTTAATTGTCGATCTGCCTCCAGGAACAGGGGATATTCACTTGAGTATCATGCAGTCATTACCCATTACTGGAGCCGTAGTAGTGAGTACCCCTCAAGAAGTGGCTTTAGCTGATGCTCGTAAAGGGATAGCAATGTTTGCTCAAGACGCCATTCAGGTACCGGTACTCGGTATCATAGAGAACATGTCTTACTTCACCCCTGCGGAATTGCCTGAAAACAAATACTATATATTTGGTGAGGGAGGTGCGAAGCATTTGGCAGAACGAATGGGAGTAGCTCTTCTGGGTGAAATTCCTCTTGTTCAGAGTGTGAGAGAAGCAGGAGATGTTGGTCGGCCAGCTGCCCTGCAAGATCATACACCAGTATCAGAGGCTTTCGAGTCTTTAACCAAAGAAGTAGTTTCAGAGTTGGTAAAAAGAAACGAATCGCTTCCGCCTACCGAGGCAATACGAATTACAACCATGGCAGGATGTTCTGCCGTTAAACCAAAGCACTGATGACAGCAAATGAACTAAAAGAGAAGGTTGAAGCTGCTTTAGCAGAAATTCGACCCTTTCTTCAAAGCGATGGAGGAGATATTTCTCTGGTTTCTATTGACAACGGAACCTCAGTCAAGGTTCGATTAGAAGGAAATTGCGTGGGTTGTTCCATCAACCAGATGACCCTTAAAAGCGGGGTTGAGATGACTATCAAGAAATTTGCTCCTCAAATTGAGGAGGTTATTAATATCGCCTAGAATAAAAACGATGATTACAACCGATATCCTTATCATAGGAGCGGGACCTACAGGCCTTTTTACTGTTTTCGAAGCAGGATTATTACAACTTAAATGTCATCTCGTCGATGCCCTGCCACAGCCTGGTGGTCAACTAGCTGAGTTATATCCTAAGAAACCGATTTATGATATTCCCGGGTATCCTGAGGTATTAGCCGGTGAACTGGTTGATAATTTGATGAAGCAAATCGAGCCTTTTCAACCTGGATTTACTCTTGGTGAAAGAGCAGAGACCTTAGAACGTACCGAGGATGATTACTTTATTGTGACCACTAACAAGGGAACGAAGCACAAATCAAAAGTAGTTGCTATCGCTGGTGGTCTTGGGAGTTTCGAGCCAAGAAAACCTGAAATTTCGGGTATTGAGAAGTTCGAGGATCGCGGAGTTTCCTATATGGTCAAAGATCCAGAGCAATATCGTGGCAAAAAAGTTTTGATTGCGGGAGGGGGAGATTCGGCCCTAGATTGGTCTATTTTCTTAAGTGACATTGCCAGTGAGGTTCATTTGGTTCATCGTCGCAATGAGTTTAGAGGTGCCTTAGATTCAGTTGAGAAAGTTCAAGAACTTAAGAATAAAGGAAAAATTCTATTAAATACACCTGCCGAGGTGGTTGAAATAAAGGGAGGAGACTCACTGGAGTCTTTAGTGATTCATAATCATCAAACTGATTTAACGAAAGAGGTGGCTGTTGATGCCTTCATTCCACTATTTGGTCTTTCTCCAAAATTAGGCCCCTTATCTGATTGGGGGTTAGAGATTGAGAAGAACGCCATTAAGGTAGATCACACCCTAGATTATCAAACGAATATACCCGGTGTTTATGCCATAGGTGATGTAAATACCTATCCTGGTAAATTGAAATTGATTCTTTGTGGTTTTCATGAGGCAACTTTAATGTGTCAAAGTGCCTATGCTCGCATCCACCCAAACAAACGCTATGTGATGAAATACACTACGGTAGGCGGTGTTACCGGTTTTGATGGCTCTAAAAAAGAAGCGCCTAAAGCCGTTGTTAAAACAATTGACTAATCATGAATGAGGTTGCAATAACAATCATCGATCGACAGGGTGTCAAGCATGAATTGCAAGCTCCGACAGACATGAATATGAATCTCATGGAGGTAGTACGCTCTTATGAGATTGAGCCTGAAGGCACCGTTGGTATTTGTGGAGGAATGGCAATGTGCGCCTCGTGTCAATGCTATGTAGAATCTTCCCATGAACTCAGCACAATGTCTGATGAGGAAGAGGCAATGCTTTCGGAGGCCTTCCACGTTAAAGACAATAGTCGTCTGGGTTGTCAAATTCCCATCACTGAAGAGCTAGAGGGTCTAGTCATTGAGATGGCTCCAGAGTCTTAAACAAGGCGATTAAATGCGAGCTTGTCTCGTATACAGACTGTGGTATCGACCTTGCTTTTCAAACAGCTCTTGGTGTGTTCCCTTTTCTACAATTTCACCTTTTTCTAAGACGATAATCGTATCTGCATTCTGTATAGTGCTCAGCCGGTGCGCAATTACAAGCGTAGCTCGGTTGCGAGTTAGATTCTCTAGACCAAGTTGAATATAGTGCTCGCTTTCAGCATCTAAATTCGAGGTGGCTTCATCGAGAATTAAAAGTCTCGGATTTGCCACTAGCGCCCTGGCTATTGCTAATCGTTGTCGTTGCCCTCCAGAGAGTTTAATGCCTCTTTCACCGATTACGGTATCAATACCCTTTTCTAGACCCGCTACGAATTCACTCACATAGGCAGCATCTAATGCCGAGTTAAGTTCTTCCTCACTGCATTCGGGATTACCGTATAGCACATTTTCTCTGATCGTTCCATCGAAAAGAAAATCATCTTGAAGAACTACTCCTAGTTGCTTACGGTACGAGGCAAGATCTATTTCATGGGCGAATTGTCCATTGATGATAAGTTGCCCTGAATCGGGTTCAAGAAATCGTGCTGCTAGATTTGCTAACGTAGATTTTCCTGCTCCCGAGCTTCCTACAAGAGCTATAGTTTGCCCCGCTTTTAATTCGAAGCTAATATCATTTAAGACTTTACGTCCTTCATCATAACTAAAACACACCTTGTCAAAAGCTAGCGACTGAAAGCCTCCAATTAACTCCGCTCCTTGATGTTTTTCAAATTCAGAGATCTTTTCAAATAACTCTTCGGTACGATCAAGACCCGCTAGGGCGTCAGTGATTTCAGTACCTACACTAGTTAGCTGAAATATTGGACTGATAAGTAAGCCTAACAAGAAGGTAAATTGTAAAAACTCACCAAGACTTAATGAACCTTCGATGATGTAGTAACCTCCGAGGCCGGTAACTAGTGTAGTGGCTACCCCAGCAAGAAGTATCGATCCACTGCTAATCAGCGCCATATAGATCATTGACTTTTTAATGTTTTCAAAAAGTGTAGTGGCTCCTTTTTCGAACCTCGATTTCTCTCTTGATTCTGCCGAAAAACCTTTGATCATTCGAATGCCTGAGAAGGTTTCATTCAGTCGTCCTTTTACCTCTGCCTCTATTTTGCCTCTTTCTCTGAATATGGGGCGTACCGTAGTAAAGGCCTTGAACGCGATGAGTGCAAACAGGGCTAGAGGTGCTAAACTAAAAAGGGTCATCGGAAGACTTAATCGAATGAGAAATACGAATGCCACTGCAGCAGTAAATAACCCGCCGATCAATTGAACAAGACCAGTTCCTACGAGGCTTTTGACTCCTTCCACATCTTTCATCACTCTAGAAACTAGGCCTCCTGTTTGAGTGTTTTCAAAAAAGCGAACGGGGAGAGATAGTAGTTTTTGCTGTACTTGAATACGCAACTCCGTAATAAGGAACTGCGCTGCCACGCTGACTAAAC
>JAAZVY010000069.1 GCA_018623195.1 Flavobacteriaceae bacterium
TCAAAACGGGGACCCTAGTTCCTGAATCACTGCTTAGCTCTTCACCCAAGAAATACTACAATCAGACCCACCTTGCAGATTCTAATTTGCCTGATTTCAGAACACAATTGTATTGGAATCCTATGATCAATATAGCCTCCAAAAAAACGATCCGATTAACGACTTCTGAAGTTAAAGGTGAATATATCGTTCAGATACAAGGGTTGGATGACCATGGGCAACCCTTTTATGAAGTAAAATCTTTCTTGGTTAATTAGTCCAGTTTAGCCAAATGGGCTTTTCTGCACCCGAACCTGCGCCCTGGTTTTCACTTTGAATAATAAAATCAGTACTTAACGAGGTTGGAGTGATCAAATTCACTGCTGACCCGGTAAAGTAAATAGGATTCACCTGTAATGAATCGATTCGATGGAACGCGTCTTCTTCTAGGCTTAAGAAAGAACCGATCTGACTAACATACCAATTCTTCAAGTTTAAGTCTGCCCCTCCCGATTTGAGATGAACCAGAGAACCAACAGAAGGCCCTAAAAAGGTCAGGTCTTCAAAAAGCCCCTTGTTATTGGGCTCGTCAGAGGCTAAATATTCTTCAAATCGAAAAGGTGAAGAAGCAATGTTAGAGATAAAGGTTTTTTTAAAATCGCCTCTCCATCCGTTGGACACATGAATTCCTTCTCCAAGATCATTTAAGTATAGTCGATGAAAATTTGCAGTTCCCCCTACAATGCGAACTCCTGCTCCAAGGGCTTGAGAAATTTCAACTTGATCAACGATCGATTGACTTCCTACTCCATAGAGACCTAAAGCTGCCATGGGTGATTGATTAATAACCTCCCCTGCATGGTGAATCTTCACATAGGTGAGTCTAATAGAATAATCCAAATCATCGCCGCCCCCATATAGGTAATTACCCACTTCGGTGAGACGAACTCCAGACTCGTTGGTGATTGCTTGACCCATTACTTGAATGCCTCCCCAATCTCCAGCAGATGGGTTATCACTAAGCGACTCGAAAATAACAGGCTGCTCGGCTGATCCGTAAATATTGAGTTGTCCACCCTGTCCAACAGCGATGTAGGCACCCACATTAGGAACCACTTTAATAGTTACCCCAGGCTGAATCTCAAGCTGTGATTCATCGCGAATAAGTAACGGTTCAGTTAAAGTATAAACTCCTCCCGTTCTAAGTACGGTGCGCCAAATAATCTCTCCCCCCAACGGGTTTTCATAGACCGGACAAAATTTCCCGCAACTACCTCCACAGTCTACCCCAACTTCGTCTCCATTTTGAATACCGTCATTACAGGTTACTGATAAACCATCAACAATCTCAGCCTCATCACAAGAATACAACACGCCCATCAGCGCAAGTAAAACAGAAAGTAAGAGTGGTCGAGATCGTAACATTGAAAACCGTTTAGGCCTTCTAAAAATACTTGTTTTAGTTTATCTTCAAGCTGATGTCGAAACATTCTTCTGCATATAATTCATTGGAGTCGAACCATTACAGTGCGTACAGGCCTCCTTTACACAAGCTCACTCTATCGAGGATCTTAAAGGATAGGCACTTTGAATTAGCGTTAGATGTGGGGTGTGGAGTGGGTACTTCAAGTCTAGCCTTAGTACCCTATGCCAAAAGAGTGATTGGCTATGACCCCAGTCAAGCCATGATTGAAAAAGCTACCCCTCAACCGGCTATTACCTATACAAACTTAATTGATGAGCTTCCTAATTCTTGCGATCTACTTTGTTTTTTTGGCTCACTCGAATACATTAATACGGAAGCGCTAAAAAAATACACTCAAAAACTAGTTAAAGGGGGTCAGTTGATTTGCTGTGATTTTGAAGTAGACTACCAGCCAATTCTAGAAAAAATAGGACTCGAACCGATGAGAACTGATTATAACCATTCTAAAAATTTAACCGACTACCCCAATCACAAGAGTTTTAAAGAACACGTCAGACAAGTAGAATCGACCTCATTTAACTGTAGCTTAGAACAGCTGAAATCACTACTATATGCCGAGTTTGAAAATATGGGTAAATCGACAAAAGTGATAGACAGTGCTTCTTTTGAACGTGAAAGCTATGAACTAAAAGCGTTCCTTTACTATACTGGGTATACTAAACGCTAGTGTAATGCGAAACCTCTTTATTCTAATCTTCGGCCTCTCAATACTGTTTACTAATGCCCAAGAGGATATTCAGCAACGAATCGATAGTATCGTTGAAAACGGTATTAGAAATGGCGCTTTTCCTGGAGCTCAGGTTTTTCTAAAAAAGAGAGACAAAATTTTAGTAGATAAAGCCTATGGCTACCACACCTATGACAGTATCACAGAAGTTAGTTTAAGTGACTTGTACGACCTCGCATCAATCACTAAGGTGGTGGGGTCTACCCTAGCGATTATGAAACTCTATGACGATGGATTAATAGAGCTTGATAAGCCCTTCAGCCATTATTTTCCAGATTGGAAAAATCATCCAAAAAAGAGTCAGCTAACCGTTCGAGAGCTACTCGCTCATCAGGGCGGCATCGTTCCCTATATCGTTTACCTCAATAAGGTTAAAAAAAGAAATGGTAAGCTTAAGAAGCGGTGGGTAACTAATACTCCATCTGATCAGTACCCTACAAAGGCCTATGAGGGGGTTTATATTCACAAGCGTTTTAAATCTTATGTTTACCGCAAGGCGAGAAGATCAAAACATTCAGACAAAACGTACCGTTATTCGGGGCTAACCTTTCTTATGATTCCTGAAGTCGTCGAGCGTTTAAGTGGTAAAGATTTCGAATCTTTCTTGAAAGAAAACTTCTTTCAAAATCTAGGCGCTAAGGAGCTTCTCTTTAATCCGGCAAATCAATTACCCATAGAGCGTATCGTACCTACAGAACAGGATAGTCTTTTTAGAAAGTCCTTAACCAGAGGGTGGGTGCACGATGAAAATGCAGCGTTACTAGGAGGTGTCTCAGGTAATGCAGGATTATTCTCGAATACCCGCTCTTTACTCCCAATTCTAGAGCTGTTCTTAAATAAAGGAACCTACCAAGGAAGAGAATTTCTTAAAGCCTCAACCATAGACACCTTCACCCATATTCAATTCAAAGAAAACAACAACCGTAGAGGCTTAGGTTTTGACAAACCTATGATTGAAAATGACACCCTCTCCTATGAAGATTCATACCCTGCACCTTTGGCCGATTTGTCTGGTTATGGTCACTCCGGATTCACTGGCACCTTCTTTTGGGTCGATCCTGCCACTGAACTTATTTATATCTTTTTATCGAATCGGGTCTATCCTTCAAGAGAGCAACAAGCGATCTACGACTTAAACATTAGAAAGGCGATTCTGTACGAGGGTTTGAAAAATTAGATTCACAAACCCACGCTTTCTTGTAAGAGGTGTAATCGCTAAGTTTGAACAACCTAAACGAATCAAAATGCGATATTTCTTACTTCTATTATTCGTAGTCGGATGTACACCTAATAAGCAAACTTTAACGAATGAGCTTGAAGGTCTAACCGGCAGTGAAGAATTCAAAGAAACCCCTTATATCACTGCTGGTGATCGAGTCTACGCAATAGGATCTCAAGACGGAGGTTTCCCTGAAATAGGATGGCATATTGATAAAGAAATGGGTGGAGTTTGGAATCATCCTATTAAACTACTTGATGGTTTTAATTCCCGATTAAAGATTGACGAGATTTCTTATGATTTTACCCATCATACTTTTGAAAATCTACCTTATGGAAATCGCTTTTACTCATTAAATCGCGAGCTCGAGATTGATTTAGAACGATTTCAGTTTATACCTGACGGTTACGAAGGAATGGTTATCGAATACGCATTAACTAATCACAATGATGAACGTTTAGAAGCCTCTTTTGAGTTCGAAGGTCACTTCGACCTTAGACCTACCTGGCTAGCTGAACGACAAAATATTATAGATGGTAGAGATAGTGCAGTGTTTGAAGAGGGACGAATCATCGCAAGTGATAACAATAATTCATGGTTTGCCACGGTCAAAAGCACCGAACCTCTTAAAAACTTTACAACTTCAGCTTCAAGCTATCTAGGTTTAGGAACTGCCGCGAAAGTTTCAACCCTTGTGACTTTAAACCCTGGTGAAACCAAAAAACTAAGCTTCATCATCTCTGGATCTTACAAGAGTAAAGCAGAAGCCATAGCCAACTCTGAAGCCATTGAAAAACAGATGCTTCAACTGTTGAATGACAAAATACAAAGGAGTGCTGAACTCGAACAAACAGCAAAACTCACGACATCAGACCCTGAGTTTGATTTAGTTTTTGAGTGGCTGAAATACAATTCAGATTGGTTTATAAGAGAGGTGCCTGAGATCGGTAGGGGAATAGCAGCAGGCTACCCCGACTATCCTTGGTGGTTCGGATGTGATAGTGAGTACGCTCTAAAAGGGTATCTATCTATCGGACAATTCGAAATTGTCAAATCAAGTATTGATCTATTAGCAGACCTTTCTAAAGCCACTAATTCTAATGGTAGAATCGTTCATGAAGCCTCAACCAACGGAGTTGTATTTAATCCTGGTAACATCAATGAGACCCCTCAGTTCGCCTCGCTAGTTTGGGAAGCCTACAAATGGACGGGAGACTCTTCACTACTAGAAAAACATTTCGGATTAATTGCCCAAGGTTTAGATTGGCTGTCGTCAGAGAGGGATGAAGATTTAAATGGATATCCAGAAGGTGCTGGAATGATGGAAATTCATGGTCTGGAGTCTGAAATGATTGATGTTGCCTCCTACACTCAAAAAGGTTATTCAGACGCTGCTAACATTGCCAATGTCCTCGGTGATTCTGTTTCTGCCAAGAAGTATCAGCAGAAAGCAGCTCAATTAAAAGCCAAAATCAACGATGA
>JAAZVY010000070.1 GCA_018623195.1 Flavobacteriaceae bacterium
ACACCATCAGGTAATAGGTTTGCAGGAAGTGAGTTCAGTTTTTCAAGTATGCGACTGCGTGACCAGTAGAACTCGATGTCTTCTTCAAAAATGATATAGATGCTTGAAAATCCAAACATAGACGAACTACGAATGGTTTTCACACCTGGAATACCGAGAAGCGAAGTGGTAAGAGGATATGTGATTTGGTCTTCAATGTCCTGTGGCGAGCGACCTTGCCACTTGGTAAAAACAATTTGCTGGTTCTCGCCAATATCAGGTATGGCATCAACGGCAACTGGGTCTGTAGGTAAAAAGCCCGTTTCCCAATTAAAGGGTGCGTTGACCACGCCCCAACCCACAAATAGGGCGAATAGTAGAACGGCAAGAAGTTTGTTTTCTATGAGAAATTTAATGCTCTTATTCAGCATAACATTTGATGTATTAGATAATTGGAATTACGTGTTGCGGAAAATGGCAAACACGAGTTTTAGCCCACTACAGCATAGCTATTGGGCTTCATTCAAAGAATCTAACAAATCAAATTAAGAAAGTCTGGTACATCACTTGCACATCCCGTTTGACAAAGGGTCGCGGGTAATCTTCAAAAGGAACTTCTTCAGATTCGGTTCCTTCAAATAGGTTTATATAAGAATATGTAAAAGCAGCGATGAACGTTTGCTGCTCGCAAGTCAACTTGGTAAAGTTTTGCTTTAAATCATCCTGTCCTTCAATAATTAACTGCTCATCAGGGCAACAGTAATTTTTGGTAAGCATCGGATTTTCACAACCTATACTTGACTGCTCTTTTTCCATTCCACAGGTTTCTGCTGATTGGAACAATGAAAAATCTACAAGAGAATCCCCACAATAATGCATATCAACAGTAAATGACATCGTGGTAAAAAGTACCACGACTGCCATTAAGATAGCCATCGATTTGTGGAGGAATTTCTTCATTAAGTACAAAAATAATTATTTTTTTAACATAAGAGTTTGTTTTAACGAAATGTTATCTTGTTCTGGTTTGCAAATTGATCCATTCTCTCAAGTATTTAAAAGGAAAGGGTACAACCGTCACCTAAATGTTCTTAATGAAGGAGAAATGGATATAGTTGATTGCGGCTGGTCAAACTATCGTATGTCAGAGAAGTCTCTTATAGATTATATTGAGAGAAGAATTAGAGGAGAGAAAGTGAAACCTGCCGATGATTACTTCCCCTTTTGATCTTGATTCCTCATCTCAGATAGAATTCTCTTATCTCTTTCTACTCTAAGATTATCCATTAGTGACTTTACTTGACTCTCTGTAAGTATCACAACCTTTTTCTTTGGTTTCATAGGACTTGTTTTCATATAAATAGTCCTAAAAAGGGTGAAGTTGTGCTGCATCTTTGAATAATAGGGGGAGCAACTTATAATGATATAACGGTTATACTATTTTAGTATAGCCGTTTTTTTATGATTAAAAGTCAAATGTCGTGTCCATGACGTGTGCGATTTTCACCGAAAATTCAAAACAATTCTAATTTTGCATCATGGATTTAGGAGATAAGATAAAAGCTGCCAGAACCGAGAAAGGGATCACTCAAAAAGAATTGGCAGAAAAAACAGGACTCACTGAACGAACGATTCAAAGAATTGAAAATCATGAAGTAGAACCTTCTGTTTACTCGCTTAACAAGATCTCTGAAATTTTATCATTTGATTTTAAAACCGAAAAACTCCGCATTATGAAACGACGTAACCAAATTATTTACACCATTATGATTGTTTGGACAATAGCACTTGCCTTCAATCTCATTTTCACTGAATTCAATTTTGAGGATCGTTGGTGGGAGATTGTGATTTGGTTTATGACCTTATTGTTTGTTCTTACTGGTCAAATTTATATCCCCTATCGTAAAAAGAGATAGACTAAAGTCACAAATAGATTTACTTATGCTGCATCTTTGAATAATAGGCGCCCGAACGTTTAAAAATAGTCCAGTGGACTATTTTAGTGAAGGGGCGTGATGGTGCGCTGGAATAATTCATCCAGTGGATGAGTTTTAGTGAGAGGCGAGACGGTGTGCTGGCGTTAGACAAGCCATCGATTTTCGATGGCTTTTTCTTTTTCTATAAGGCTTTAAAGCGGTTGCAACCACTTACACCTAAACAGGCGTGTATAAATAAGGATTTCTGCCCGGTGAAGGAGTTTTTGATTGGGGGAGTCTATGAAACTTACCACTTCCTATCATCTTTTTTTGAAACCTACTCCGATCAATTTCTTTTTGAAGAATTACTTGATGAAGTTGATGTAAATCGGGCATGGTAAATGGGTTGGGTAATAACTCATGACAGGTTCTTCCGTCATTTATATCCGCCCTTAACCGTGATAAGGCAGAATGAATAATCTCCTTATGATCTAAATTCATTTCAACTAAGTCTTGAATATCAATCCAACCTATTTCATCATAGAAATTATTCCCCTTAATGATTACATCGTTGATATTGACTAATGCGTAGTATCCAATTGAAACAAACCTTGAATTTAACCAGCTGTTAGGGTCCCACTTGATCCCATGCTCCTTCGCTAACCCCTTGAATTGATCTCCGAAATTTCTATTGGTATCACCGAACACCGATAAAAGTCTGAGATTATCCAGTTGAACTCCTGTTAGGTCCTTTAAAACACGTTTCGATGCTTCATCAACAGACTCATTTCTACCTATGTAACCTCCCGGGATATTCCATCGGCTATTATTTTTCATTAATAAACACTTTAATTGCCCGTCATAACCTATCAGTACAATGTCTATACTCAGATTAGGCAAGAAGTACTTATCACCTACTTCGAAAAAATCTTTCAAATTCATTCTTCAAATTTAATAATTGTGTCTTTTTGTCACAATAAAATATTCCTATATATTTGTGGCATAACGTCACAAAATAATCATTATGAAAAAAGGTTGGAAAATTACCTTACGTGTCTTAGGTGCTCTAATTCTAATTTTAATCGTTGCATCAGCAATCATTTGGACTTATTTAAAGTCAAGTTTTTTAGACTTTGAAGACGATTATATAGAACAAAGCTCGTTTACTGAACTTAATATAAACGGTGAAGTTTACCTTGATCGCAACAATAATGGCCAATTAGATGTTTATGAAAATCCAAATGAACCTATAGAGAAAAGAGTATCAGATGTGTTATCACAAATGACCTTAGAAGAGAAGCTTCACTTACTAAAAGGATCAGGTATATCTTCTGCTATGGGAAGCGACTACGTTCCTACTGCGATACCGGGAGCCGTAGGAACGATTGTGCCAACACCAAGATTAGGACTACCAACCATATATCTCTCTGACGGTCCTGCAGGATTAAGGATAGAGCCTACACGTGAAGGCTCGGATAGAACCTATTATGCAACTGCATTTCCTATTGGCACCCAATTAGCTTCTACATGGAATACAGAACTGGTTTACAAAGTTGGTCAGGCTATGGGGTCAGAAGCCCGCTCTTATGGTGTCGACGTAATTTTAGGCCCTGGAGCCAATATTCACAGACACCCATTTTGTGGTAGAAACTTTGAATACTTTTCTGAAGACCCATATCTAACCGGTTTTATAGGTTCATCAATAGTTAATGGTATCGAATATAACGGGGTTGGAACCTCTCTCAAACACTTTGTAGCGAATAATCAAGAAACCAATAGAAACTACAACAACTCGATAGTATCAGAACGGGCATTAAGAGAAATTTACCTGAAGGGCTTTGAATTAGTCATTAAGAATTCTCAACCTTGGACGGTGATGTCATCTTACAACAAGGTAAATGGGACCTATGTCGCAGAAAGTAAAGAATTACTTACCGACATTCTTAGAGATGACTGGCAATTTGATGGATTAGTCATGTCAGACTGGTTCGGAGGAAATGACGCCGTAGCGATGATCCGTGCGGGTAATGATTTATTGGAGCCTGGTACAAAACTTCAATGGGACGCGCTAAAGGAAGGGGTTGAAAACCAAACCTTAACAGATACTGTGATTGATACATCAGTAAGTAGAATTCTTCATCTCATTTTAGCTTCGAATAAAATGAACAACTATAAATACGATGAAAATCCTGATTTAGAAAAGCACGCTGAGATAACAAGAACTTCTGCAAACGAAGGAATTATCTTGCTCAAGAATAACAACGTTTTGCCTATTCAGAAAACTACTAATGTTGCACTATTTGGTATTACATCCTATGATTTTATCTCAGGCGGATATGGTTCCGGTGATGTCAACGAAGCTTACAGTGTATCTCTTGAAGAAGGGTTAGAGAATTCAAGAGCTAAGATTAATAATACCAAAGGGGATGTCATAGAAGCCTTCCAAATTTCATCTGAAGCAGGAATCAATAGACCGGGGTTTGTTATAGACAGCGAAGCAAAATCACTTTATGAATCTCACAAGTCTGAAAACGAAGAATTATTTGTTAAGCCAGAGGGCATTAGTGCCATGTTTGATCCATATAATCCACCCGAAATTACCTACAGTCAAGATCAAATAAACTCAATATCTAAGAATACAGATATTGGAATAATTACTATCGGAAGAAATAGTGGTGAAGGTGGAGATCGAGTTAATATCGATGATTTCGAATTGAAAAATGTTGAAAAAGAAATGATCAAGAATGTTGCGTCTGCCTATCATTCGCAAGACAAAAAAGTCATTGTAGTTCTAAATGTTGGAGGTGTGGTTGAAACCGCATCATGGAAAAATGATGTAGACGGGATAATCTTAGCCTGGCAAGGAGGCCAAGAAGGAGGAAACTCAGTGGCAGATATCATAAGCGG
>JAAZVY010000071.1 GCA_018623195.1 Flavobacteriaceae bacterium
GACGTAAAAGAAAGTTGGCCGATGGATGCGCATCCGAAATATGCGATTCAAGATTTGGTCGCTGAGATCCCCCAGCAATGTCCAATTGTTGTTATTACTGGTGGTGAACCGCTAATGCACTCACTAGATCAATTAACCCATCACCTCAAGAATTCAGGATTTAGAACTCATATTGAAACCTCTGGAGCACATACTGTTTCAGGAAATTGGGACTGGTTCTGTTTATCTCCAAAAAAGTTCAAGGCGCCTAACCAGGAGTCTTATGAGCTTGCCGACGAATTGAAAGTGATCATCTACAACAAACACGATTTTGAATTTGCTATTGATGAGGCTACTAAAGTGAATACGAATTGCCAATTACTGATGCAACCCGAATGGAGTGTTCGAGAAAAAATGATGCCTCTCATGGTTGATTTTGTGAAGAATAATCCTCAGTGGAAAATCACACTTCAAACCCATAAGTATCTGAATGTGCCCTAAGGAGTAATTCTCGCCAAGTAGTGATTATTCTCTCCTTCAAAGATTTTCTCACATTTAAAACCGAGGGTGACACAAACCTTCTGTAGTTCTTCAAAAGAAACAAAAAGCCAGTCAAATTGTGATTGAGATTTCTGGTAGGTGATCGAATAAGTGAGGTCTCCGTAATAAGCTGACGCAGGCATCCAAACTCCACCATCCTCTTCCTCCTCGAATAAATAATTAATATCACTAGAATCAGCAATGATTGACCCCCCAGGTAACAACCATTTAGAAAGATGAAGAAGAAAACTGGGTAACTTGTTCAGCGCGCCTGCTAAACCTAAACCATTCATTAGAAGTAGAATGGAGTCAAATTTTTGTTCACACACGTAATCCTGCCAAGTGCACACACGAACATTTTGCACACCTCTCCTTTTAGCAATTTCGATAGATAATAAGGAAGAATCTATTCCAAAAGAATGGGGTGAGTTTAATTCGAGAAGATGACTCCCTACTCCACAACCAATCTCAAGAACTGCACCCTTACATACCTCTAAAGCCTTTACCTCGAGCGGAGGCATTTCACTTCTAGATCGAAATAGATAATAAACAGGGATTTCATCCTCGTCTCCCAGAGAAGAGCAAGTTTCAATGACCAGATTTTTATTTTTAGTCACGAAATAATCCTGAGCAGCTGCTCCAAAAACATCATCCATATTACAAAGTTGGTCTATTTTTGACAATCCATGAAAACACCGTCCTTAGATCAGTTAAAATCGTTAGCCAAAGATCGAGCTAAAGCTCATTCTACCTATCTGAAAAAGCTATCGAGAAAGCCCCCAAAAGATCTAGACTACCGAGTTCAAGAAATTCATGACGAGGTATTCGAAGAAGTAGATTGTCTTAGTTGCGCGAATTGCTGCAAAACAACAGGCCCACTATTCACCTCAGCCGACATTCAACGAATTTCTAAACACTTCAAAATGAAGGAGGCGGCCTTTACAGAAACCTATCTTCGTCTTGATGAGGATAACGACTGGGTTTTAAAAGAATTGCCTTGCCCGTTCTTGGCCCATGACAAGTATTGTAATATTTATGAGGTTCGACCCAAGGCATGTCGCGAATATCCTCACACCGATCGTAAGAAATTTCATCAGATAAGATCCTTAACTCTTAAAAACACTTCTATTTGTCCAGCCGCATTTAAGGTGGTTGAACGAATGTTAGAGCGTATTCCCATCAGCTAAATTTCTATTTTTGCAACATGAAAAAATTTCTTCTTTTATCAAGTATTGTGTTTAGCCTCGTAGCTTGTACACAAAATCCCTACGAGATTTCCAATGAGGCTGTTGGTTCTTTAAAAAAGACTGACACCCTTAAAAATATTTTAGCAACATTGGCTGCAGACTCGATCTCCATTGACAGTCTAAGAACCGGAGAAATTGTAGGACTGAGCACCTTCGACGCAAATAAAAAACTAAGTCTAAAAATTAGAAGTAATTTTTACGGGCTCTCAGAGGTAGTGCAAGTATTTGATAAAAGATATACAACTCCTGAGGGTATAGGAGTAGGAAGCACTTTTGCAGATATCCAAAAGAAGTACAACATTACACGAATTACCCCTTCAATTAGAAGTGTTTCAATTACGGTAAAAGACAAGCCATTCGTATTTCTGATTGATAAAAGTGAATTACCTGAAAGCTTACGCTATACAATGCAGCCGCTTGAAGCGGTTCAAATTGACGAGAATACTCCTGTTTCTCAAGTACTAGTTAGCTGGTAATGACGAAAAAAATTATTGCTAAAAGCGTCGGTAAATACCTCAACCTATTATCGTTAATAGCACCTAACTACACGGCAAAGAAAACACTTGAAATCTTTGCTAAGGTGCGAAAGGGAAAGATCGATAAAAACAAAACATTCCCTATCCTAGAAGAAGGAAAACAGAACCGATTTCATTGTAATGGACATGAAATTCAACGGTATCACTGGAAAGGTTCAGGAAAAAAGGTTCTATTGCTACACGGATGGGAAAGCAATACACATCGGTGGAGGAATCTAATACGCTCATTAAAGACCAAAGATTTTGACATTCATGCCATAGACGCACCCGCTCACGGCTACTCTAGCGGTACCTACCACTACCTTACTAATTACGCCGCTGCAGCGACTAAAATGATCGAAGAATACGACATAGAGATTATAGTGGGCCACTCAATGGGCGGTATGGCGATGCTTTTTGCAAAAAGTATAAAACCTCTTGAAACCGTAAAACAGTTAGTAAGCATCGGTGCTCCTACCGATTTTTCGCTAATCGTAGCAGGTTATCAAAATACTATCGGATTTAATAAAAGAGTCTACAGACTACTCGATCAGCTCATTGAGAAAGAGATTAAGGTGGGAATTAAGGAATTTTCAACCTCTAAATTCACTTATGAAAATCTCGGAGAACTTTTGATTCTTCATGATCGATTGGACCCGACTATTCCTCTTTGGCAAGCCGAACGAATTCAAAAGAACGTTGGCGGAGAACTTTTTATCACTGAAGGTTTTGGACACTCCATGCATCAAAAAGAAGTTTGTCAAAAAATAATGGAATTTCTAAACTAACTTTAGGTTATGAATCTATCTCCTTTTCACCTTGCAATCCCGGTAAATGATTTACCCGCAAACCGCAACTTCTATACGAACATCTTAGAGCTTGAAGAAGGAAGAAGTAGTGACCATTGGGTTGACTATAACTTTTTTGGGCATCAATTAGTCATTCATCTAGACGAAAACCACACAGGACCTGTCACTGCGAATCACGTGGATGGTAAATCAGTCCCCGTTCCACACTACGGAATTGTATTAGAGTGGACTCATTTCGACGAATTCGCAAAACGTATCACCGAGAAAGGAATTGAATTCATTATTGAACCTTACCTGAGATTCGCTGGGCAAGTTGGCGAGCAAAAGACCATGTTCTTTAAAGATCCTTCAGGAAACGCTCTTGAGTTCAAGAGCTTCAAGGATATGAGTCAGTTATTCGCTAAGTAAACTACTTTAAGCGTTCCACTTTCGGGCTAAAAGCGTGTTTTTAAGAAGCATCGCTATCGTCATGGGGCCTACTCCCCCAGGTACTGGAGTGATATAAGAGGCTTTTTGTGCAACAGAGTCAAAATCTACATCACCAGTAATGTAATAGCCTTTCTCTTTAGAGGCGTCCTCCACACGTGTAATTCCCACGTCGATGATCACTACTCCCTCTTTAACCATATCAGCAGTAACAAATCCAGGGACTCCTAATGCAGATACAATGATATCTGCTTGCTGAGTAAGCGCTTTTAAATCCTTAGTACGACTGTGAGCCACTGTTACCGTAGCATTACCATAGGCGCCCTTTTGAGACATTAAAATACTGATCGGTCTTCCGACGATATGCGAACGACCAATCACCACCACATGCTTACCTTGCGTGTCGATATCGTAACGCTCGATAAGCTGCATAATTCCGAAAGGAGTTGCGGGAATAAAAGTTTCTAGCTCTAAAGCCATTCGGCCAAAATTTGATGGATGAAATCCGTCTACATCTTTCTTAGGATCTATGGCAAGAAGTACTTTTTCTTCATCGATGTGCTTTGGAAGAGGTAACTGCACAATGTAACCATCTAAGGTGTCGTCTTGATTCAGCTCAGCAATCTTATCCAATAATTCTGCCTCTGTGGTCTCCTCAGGTAAGCGAATAAGTGAGGAATCGAAACCCACTTTTTCACAAGACCGAACCTTACTGCCTACATAGGTTAAACTGGCCCCGTCATTTCCAACAAGAACAGCTGCCAAATGCGGTGCGCGCTCTCCCTTCGATTGAATAGCCTTTACCTCTTCGGCTATTTCATTTTTAATTTGATTCGCAGTTGCTTTACCGTCAATGAGGACCATATTATCTCGGATTAAATTGTTGCATCATGCGCATGAGGTTTTTTCCTTTACCTCCCTGCATCATTTTCATCATTTTACTCATCTGTTCAAATTGTTTGATGAGCTGGTTAACTTCTTGAATACTTCTGCCGCTACCTTTTGCAATACGATTTTTTCTACTCGTATTCAATAGTTTGGGCTGAGAGCGTTCAGCAGGAGTCATCGAGTGAATAATGGCTTCCACATGCTTGAATGCATCATCATCAATATCTACCTGTTGGGTCATCTTAGACATCCCTGGGATCATTCCCATAAGGTCTTTCATATTACCCATTTTCTTGATCTGTTGAATCTGTCCTAAGAAGTCATCAAATCCGAAGGTGTCCTTCGCAATTTTCTTCTGGATTTTACGAGCCTCTTCAA
>JAAZVY010000072.1 GCA_018623195.1 Flavobacteriaceae bacterium
AAGGGTTGTAATCCTAGCGAGTTCCCAGTAAAGTATAATTTCTTCTCTCCATCATCAGTTTTCGGAAAATGAAATTGATCGCGATAGCTTGCAAGCGAATCATTAGCGTCAAGGTCTTTAGCGAATTGAAGAGAACTTTGAAACATAGCCTTATTTTTGCTCTAAATTTACTTAAAAATAGAGCGATGCACTTCTTTTCAGAGGCCCTAGAATCTTATTTAAATCAGCATATAGAGGTAGAACCAACCTATCTCAAAAACCTAAGCCATGAAACGCATCAGAAAGTAATTCAACCGAGAATGATTTCGGGTCATTACCAAGGAAGGCTACTTTCTTTTTTAAGCAAGCTAGTTCGACCCAATCGCATTCTTGAACTGGGAACGTATACAGGATATTCAGCACTATGTCTTGCAGAGGGGTTAAGTGATCAAGGAACCATCACTACTATTGAAGTGAATGAGGAATTAGCTTGGCTACAACAAAAGTATTGGAAATCAAGCCCTTACTATGAAAGCATCCAACCTATCGTCGGAGATGCTTTAGAAATCATCCCTACTTTAAAGGATCCGTTTGATTTAGTCTTTATTGACGCGAAAAAAGCGGATTACAACGAATACTTAGATGCCGTAATTCCTAAGCTTAACAAAGGGTGCCTTATAGTATCGGACAACATTTTGTGGAGTGGTAAAGTAGTAGAACCGCTTCAAAAGGGCGACAAAGCTACCGAAGCACTGTTAAAGTATAATCAACGATTAACTGAAGACGACCGTTTTGAGCACCTAATCTTACCGGTAAGAGACGGATTAAGCGTGGCTAGATATCTATAACTTACTGACGTTTAATAGTACCTGTTACTTCTTCAACCGATTTTTTTACTTGATCTGCACTCTTTTTAAGGTCTTCGGCTATTGAAGTGTCAATACCACTTTTATCTGCAGACTTTTGAATTTCGCGTTTAACGTCGTCGGCTGCATCTTTTAGTTGACGCATTCCTTTGGCTAGACCACGTACAATTTCTGGTAGACGATCAGTACCAAAAATGATCACCACCATAAAGAGTATGAAGAATATTTCTGCGCCGCTAATAAAGAGAAAATGCATGATTACAAATATAAAAAAACCCGCAGCGGTTTCACTGCGGGTTTAGAATTTTGGATAAAAGAAATTATCCTTTGATTTGCGCTTTTAAAGCATCAAATTCAGATCCTTCCTCTTTTTTAGGCCAAGAATTGTTTGCGGTATCAATATCGGCAGTCTCTGCCTTTGGATCAACCACAATCCCTGTAAGCTTCTTGTCTGATGAGATAACACGTTTTACCTCGGCATCATTCTTTCTCCAAATCTCAGGCGGATAGGTTACTGTCTCAGAACTTCCATCTTCGTACGTGTACTCTACGATCAGTGGCATTGGAATACCTCCCGGTTTTTCAAAAGAAATTTCATAAAAGTACTTAGGCTCTTTAACCTCAGCCCGCTCTGCTTCAGTCATGTTATCCATCATGAACTCCTTCAGTGTTGTAGAAGTTTCAGAGGGTGCAGCTGCGGCTAGATTCGGATCAACATCTTCAGCATTTAAATCAGCTAGATACACCAGCGGAGGAAGATCTGCCTCAGTTAAACCATTTGCAGCCATGTACTCTTTCATTTCTGGTGTTGGCTCATTCGACACATAGTAGCTCTTCACTTCTCCTACTCCAATATCGACATAATCTGTTGTGTAGAACCAAGATCTCCAGAACCAGTCTAGATCAACTGCAGAAGCATCCTCCATAGTTCTGAAGAAATCTTCAGGTGTTGGGTGCTTAAACATCCATCGCTGCGCATAAGTTTTAAATGCGTGATCGAATAATTCTCTTCCCATTACTGTTTCACGAAGAATATTTAGTGCAGTAGCCGGTTTAGCATATGCATTAGGCCCTAACTGATAAACATTTTCAGGGTTGGACATAATAGGAGCGATATAACTCTGATCACCCGCCATATAAGGAACAATTGCTGAAGGCGCTCCTCGGCGTGATGGGTACTTATCTAACCCTTCGATAGCAGCAGGGTAAGCCTCTCCGAACTCTTGTTCAGCAAGGTATTGCATAAAGGTATCTAGACCTTCGTCCATCCATCCCCACTGACGCTCATCAGAGTTGACAATCATCGGGAAAAAGTTGTGACCAACCTCGTGAATAATTACACTCATCATTCCAAATTTGGTTCGATCTGAGTAAGTTCCGTCTTTGTTCGGACGTCCGTAGTTCCAACAAATCATCGGGTACTCCATTCCCTGATTCTTTGCATGAACAGAGATTGCCTTGTGATAAGGATAATCAAAAGTATATTTCGAATAGGATTTTAATGTAGAAGCAACAGCACGAGTTGACCATTCCTCCCAAAGCGGATTTCCTTCTTTTGGATAAAGCGAAACCGCCATAACGTCTTTGTTACCAATTTTCACCGCCATCATATCCCAGATGAACTTACGTGAAGTCGCAAATCCATAGTCTCGTACATTTCTAGCGATAAACTTCCAAGTCTTCGTTTTCTCAGCAAAACCTTTTTCAGCTGCCTCTGCCTCCTCTTGAGTAACGATCATCACAGGCTCGTCGTATGACTTTTTAGCCTGCTCATATCGCTTCATCATCTCTTTTGAGAATACCTGCTTTCTATTTTGCAATTCACCGGTAGCATCTAATACATGATCTGCAGGCACCGTAATATTTACCTCGTAATCTCCGAAAGGAAGTGCGAATTCACCACTACCCCAAAACTGATGGTTTTGCCAACCTTCAACGTCGCTGTAAACAGCCATTCTTGGGAAGAATTGAGCAATTACGTAGGCACGGTTACCATCTTCAGCAAAATACTCATAGCCCGATCTTGCTCTATTCACCGTATGATCAGGAATGTTGTACCACCATTTGATACTAAAACTGTAGCTCTGACCACTTAGTAGTGGGGTTGCTAGGTCAATACGCATCATCGTTTGGTTGATCGTGTAGGGTAAATTACCTCTACTATCTTTTACCCACTCGATGTTAAATCCACCATCAAAAGGCTCTCCCATAAACGATTGAGCAAAGTTACCGGCTGTATAAGCTAGATTTACTCCGCTCCCATTTCTAAGTGGAGACTTTGAATCCTTCGCTCTTACGTTTTGGTCTAATTGCACCCACAAAAACTCTAGATTATCAGGAGAATTGTTGGTATAGGTGATGGTTTCTTCACCATAGATTCTAGCATCCTTATCGTCTAGCGTAATATCCATTTTATAATCAGCTCGTTGCTGATAGTAATCTGGACCGGGAGCCCCGCTGGCCGAACGATAGGTATTCGGAGTTGAAAATTCTTCATACAACTGCTTAAATCGGTTGTTGTTGTAGTGACCAGGCTCACGTTCAGGAGCCTCTTCTTGGGCTGCCAGTGGAATTGAAAACACCATGGCAAGCGCAGCAAACAAATGAATCAGTTTTTTCATTAGAATGAGTTAATTTTTAGAGGGGTTAAGTTAGCTCTTTTCTTGAGCTTTAACAAAGAATTCTAGAGTACTACAACAAAGAACGATCGCTCCTTAGTCAACACTTCGCTTTGCTTTTTCTGATTCATCCGAAAATGAACTAGGTTCTGTTGTTCTGAGTAGGCATCCGTTATCAGGGCATTGGTTACCTTAATTTCGTATTCATCGCTTTCAATAAGGCTGAATTCTGAAAGTAAAACAATTTGATCGTTTTGATAAGTAAAACCCGCGAAACTAAAATTGAGCGGTTCGTTGTTTATCTCAACAGTGAGCTTTTGTTCCACATAACGGCTGATGTAAAAAGACGCCTTCTCATCTTCTCGATCTGTACCTAATGCTAATTGAACATCGTAACGCTGCCGCAAGGTCTCTTCAAGATCGTCTACAAATACCCTACTTATCGCAGTAATACGATTCTTATCAGCATCAAACTCCATTTGAGTTACACTTAAATAGAATTTATGATCCAGCGGCTGCAGGCTTATTACAGGAAAAAGCGTGAGAAAAAAAAGTATCCAGGTTTTCATTATAATGAGTTAAACTGCAGTGCTTTGGACTTTAAAAATTCATAAAACAGAATCTCATCCTCTTTTTCAAGTGTTGAAACAAAAAGAGAGTCTGCCTCGCAAAAGTACAGGAATCGACGAACGTCGTCTTTTTTGATTCCTAACTGATCTTCAAAAAGCAATTGTTCATATCGTTTGATAATAAGGTCCAACGTTCGATTCTTTCGCTCCAATCGGACTTGATTTTTGAGCTCTTTGGTTCTTCCTGTTAGTGCATTAAGCAAAGGATTGAGCGGAATCAATCCGCCTCCCGAGGTGGCCTCGTAAAGCATTCGTTCATTTTTGGTAGGAATATAGATATTGGCATTAGGTAAATCCAAAGAAGCAGCTGTTGGTGGGCCTTCAATGGCAAGTGAGTCTAAATCAGTACTAATTCTACCACTTAAACCGAAAGGCTGCAGGGTTACGCCTTTCAATTTATTAACAAAGGATTCCATAGGAATTTCAATAAAAGTTACTCCACGAAAAGATTGATCGTAAACGAATTGTTTCGTTTTGAACTGAACCGCTGACAGAACCAAGGTATCTCCCAATCGCACCTGAATTTGAAAACGGCCATTTGAATCGGTAATGGTAGCTGCCCCCGAACGCAGATTCTGCACGGTAACTGATTCAATGTCCTGTGAATCTGCTTTTATCTTTCCATTAATCTGTACAAGCCGGTTTTGGGCTTGAGCAAAAA
>JAAZVY010000007.1 GCA_018623195.1 Flavobacteriaceae bacterium
GCTGTTCTCAAGAAAAAACTGACCAATATCTACCATGTTCGAGTAGAATATCCAGAATAGTGAAATTTCTCTCTTTTTTTCTTGTTAGAATCGACCTTAAACAATATTTTTGCGCCCACCTTTATACCAAAGGTTAAATCAGATTGGAGAGGTGCCGGAGTGGTAACGGAGCAGATTGCTAATCTGTCAGCGCGTAAGTGCTGCCTGGGTTCGAGTCCCAGTCTCTCCGCACAAACCTTCGGGGTGTAGCGTAGCCCGGTCATCGCGCCTGCTTTGGGAGCAGGAGGTCGCAGGTTCGAATCCTGCCACCCCGACAAAAACAGGGATGTTGCTTTAAGAGCTTCATCCCTTTTTTTATGCGCTTCAACGAAGTTTAGTATTTGAAGGATTGACTATATATTTTGTTCTACTAGCTTGCTTCGATACTTGGCACAAAAAAAGACGCCCAATGAGCGTCTTTTCCTTGATCCTGAAGTGATCGCGATAGGATTCGAACCTATGACCGTCTGCTTAGAAGGCAGATGCTCTATCCAGCTGAGCTACGCGACCAATAAATAGGATTGCAAAAGTAGGATATTAGACCTAATTGTACAATACACTTTTTACAATGAAATATTGTCTTTTAGAGAGAGCTTATTCTCCTTCTCGAGAAAATTAAAGATTAGTTCTACTAAATCATAGCCCAAGTAATCGGCTATAAAGTAGGCTACAATGGCAAGAACTATAAGTGATAATAGGATTCGAACTAAAATTCTAAGAGGCGTTAGAAGAAGTTTTAATAGCTTGTAAATAACAACTAGCGCCAGAGAACACCCGGCAATTATTAGTACTATTTGTATTTCGTCACTTAAGGTCATTAATATTCGCTTTTGTAATTTTATTTGTCTTTTCGCAGTGCAACACCGTTAATTGGTCTAGGCTCACAAGAATAAGGAAATGTCGGCTACTTTCTTTGAGTTGCCAAGTTTTTTTAAACTCATCCGCCCTAATTTTTGAATATTTGCTAATCACACTAAAGGCCTTTTTCTTGAGACGAGACAAGGTTTTTTTCTTGTGTAAAAGAGCTTCTTTTAATAAAAAACACCTGCCTTGAAAGTCGTTTAATTCCACATCTGAGGTAAGTAGACTTGAATTGCCTAACTGGTAAAGGTTGGGGTTGTTATTACAAAGCACCCGAAAAGCTCGGGTTTTTAAAAAACTTGGAGCAGGATCATAAAGATAGTTCAGTGGCTGAGGGCTAATTTTTAGTTCAGCATTCTTGATTTCAGATAACGAAGTGGTGAACTGTTGTTCTTTTTCACTGGTAAGATTGAAATGATGGATGGGGACCTTCTCTATTTCTGTATGGTTCGTTGGTGATAGCCAGAATAGAAGCTCTTTAACCTCATTTTTCACACTGATTATGTCTATCGCTGTGCAGGCTCCTTTAAACTGTCTAAGGCTTTCGGTGAGGTCTATAAGCGGAGACGCTTTAATAGCTACTAGCTGTGCCTTTTCTAATAGGGTAGGTAGAAGTTCGAGAAGGTTGGGAGTGCAGTTTTCCCATGCAACCGTCTTTTGGCCTTTAGATCCTCGTCTTGCCGGGTCGATATAGATAAAGTCAACTGCGGATATATTTTTTAAATAATCTTCGGCTCTTGCTTGAATGACATTGTTGGTGGAATTTAGAACACGATTGTTGTGCTTCAGTAATTCGATTAAATCATCCTGATACTCTATAGAAGTAAATGACTTAAAATACTGGCCTAAGAAATAGCTATCGATGCCTAAACCTGTGGTAAGATCAATACCTGTATCAAATGACCGAAGAAAATTCGATAGTCTTTTCGCTTTAAACGCCGCGGTAAATGAAGAACTGCACTGTTCTAAGGAAAGTTTGGGACCGAATAAGTAGTCTTTGTGTTCGAGTAGAAATGGAGCCTTTATGCGTGCCCAACTTCTTCCGCTTATTTGCTTGATTAGTAGTTCATTGCTTATGCCATCGAATAACTGCGGCTTAAAGAGTAACTCCTCGCAATTCGAAGATGGATACGTCTTTATAAACTCCCATGCGTCCTCTGAGACGATTTCGGTCATAACCCCTTAGTTAGTTTGATAACGGTCGGATGTTCTGCGAAGAAAACGCTCAAGATTACCTTAATAACGGTATATGCGGGTATCGCAACTACCATTCCTAAAACTCCGAAAAGAGATCCTGAACAGAGAATTACCAGGAATATTTCTAGCGGATGTGATTTTACACTCTTTGCATAGATGTAAGGTTGTGAAAAGAAATTATCGATGAGTTGACCGATGACAATCCCTGCTGCTACATAAGCTAATTTAGGGAGGGCAACCTGATAAAAATCAACCTCTAAATAACTGATCAGTGTGAGAACTAGCATGAGCGTTCCTCCAATTAGCGGTCCTACATAGGGTATGATATTGAATATCGCACAGAGCAGGGCGATTATTATTGCGTTCTCTATACCTCCGATTAGAAGCGTGATACTATAAACAATAAAAAGGATGACTAACTGCAGAAGTATACCAGAGAAATAACGTGAGAGCAGGTAGCTGATTTTTCCAAAAGAGTTGACCGCCTTTTCTTCTTTATCGTCTGGAATGAATACGAGGATTCCGCGCTGCAGTAATTTTTGATCTTTCAGAAAGAAGAAAGTAATAAAAACCACAGAGAAAAACCCAATACTGAGTGCTCCTAGGGCATCTAAAACACCACTTAGAAGATTAGGGATGAAATTCAAATCAACACTATCAATGAACTGATTCTCAATAGATAATTCATTCAGATAGTTTTTTAACGGCGGAACATGCCTTGCAATGGTATCACTGAGTAGACTAAGAGAATCGGTTACGTTTTTCTCTAAACTATCAATATCAAGTAATGAAAGATTCTCGCCTTGAGTAATAACTACAGGAATGATAAGGCCAGCAAATCCTAAAACGACGGTAATTTGAAGAAGAATGGTTAAAACCACTGCCAAACTCGTCGGGATGGATAATTTTTCATGAAAAAAGGAAACAATGGGTTTGCCAAGTAAAGCAAGTACTCCTGCTAAGATTAGGTATAAAATTACCGATGCAAGACTGTAAAAAAGATAAATGATGACGCCTCCAATAAGTAGCGTACTGGTCCATTTAATAAGGGCTTGGTAGGTTGTATTGTTCATAGGTTATTCCTTCAAAATCATTCGTGCTAGGGCCAATAAGCCTGCTGTTTCTGTTCGTAGTCTACTAGATCCTAGAGATACTTCTTTGTATCCTAAGTCTAAAGCCTTACTTACTTCCTCCTCGCTAAAATCTCCTTCTGGCCCAATAAGCATCAATTTACTTTTTTTTGAATCACAGAGTGCTATAAGGTCTGTTTTATCTCCCGGATAACAATGACCAATAAACTTTTGATCCCAAGCTTCTTCCTTTTCAAAAAGTGTTTGGAGGGGAGTTAATTCATCTAAAATCGGACGGTAAAGTCGCAACGATTGCTTGAAAGCACTATCTAAGATGCGCTCGGCTCGATCCTTATTTAAATTTTTGCGCTCAGAGAATCGACTAGTTAATGGAATGATTCTTGCGATCCCAATCTCAGTTGCCTTTTCGATAAACCACTCGAAACGATCCATAGATTTAGGAAGTGCCATAGCAATCGTAATATGATTTTCGGTAGGATCTTCGCTCAGAAGGTAGGAGAGGCTTACTTCTGATTTTTTTGGATGTGCAAGATTTACTGTAGCAGTAAATAGATCGCCCTTACCATTAGTGAATTCAACACGATCGCCCACTGACTTTCTAAGAACTTTACACAAGTGTCCACTCTGAATCGCGTCTAGCTTACAGAATGTTGAATGTTTATCTAGGCTTGGATCATAGAAACGTTGACTCATAGTTGGGTTAGGTTATAACGGGCAGTTGAGGAATGAGATATTTCGCTATAATCGTCCCTCTCGAATTTTAATGCACCTACAATTCCGATCATTGCTGCATTATCGGTACAGTATTCAAAAGGAGGTAAGTGTAATTTGAAATGGTGCTTATCAGAAAGTTCTTTGAGACGATTTCTAATACCGCTATTAGCGGCCACTCCTCCAGAAAGGACGAGGTGTTTTACCCCAGTGATTTTTAGTGCCTGGAGTAATTTCTTTTGTAGGACTTCTATGATGGCCTCTTGAATGCTTGCACATAAATCTGCCTTATTGTTGATAATAAATTCTGCATCATTACGAACCCCCTGCTGAATGACTCTTGCGATTCCAGTTTTTAGGCCGCTGAAACTAAAGTCGAGATTGGGGACCTTGGGTAAACCAAATTCAAAGGCTTTGGGATTTCCTTGCTTAGCCCAATGATCAATCTGGGGACCTCCAGGGTAATCAAATCCCAACAGCTTTGCGCTTTTATCAAAGCACTCTCCGACAGCATCGTCTAAGGTTTCCCCTAACACTTCTAATTCGAAATAGTCCTTCACAAGTACTAGTTGAGTATGGCCACCGCTAACAGTCAAACTTAGTAGTGGAAAATCTGGAGCAACTTGACGCGGATCATCGATAAAATGTGCCAGAATATGAGCTTGCATGTGGTTGACATCAATGAGTGGAATGTCTAAAGCAATCGAAAGTGATTTAGCAAATGAACCACCTACTAATAAGGAACCTAATAACCCAGGACCGCGCGTATAAGCAATGGCATCAAGCTCCTTTTTTTCGATATTTGCTTCTGAAAGTGCTCGGTGTATGACAGGAACAATACTTTTTTGATGTGCCCTTGAAGCTAATTCAGGTACTACACCACCGTAACTTTCATGAATTACTTGAGTATTAACCACGTTTGATAAAACTCTTCTACCTTGCATTACGGCGGCAGAGGTGTCATCACAAGAAGACTCAATAGCTAAAATTAAAGGCTCTTTTTTCAAGGTCATATGTTAAACAAAGATAACGGCTTAACTCCAAATCGAAAACGACTCTCTCTGGGTGTTAAGATTATACTGGCTGTAGGTCTTTTTCTTTTCGCTTTGACCATTATTGGATCGCTTACTCCCGTTCAAACCTATGTTGCAAAACGCCTTGTAAAACAACTCACTCAAGAATTTGGATTAGAAGCGAATGTAGGTGGTGTGCGTGTAAACCCCTTAGAACTCAATTCCCAGTTAACCGATCTTTATTTTGAAGACAATAGGGGAGATACCTTACTTTACATAAGTTCAATTCGCGCATCTCTACTTTCACTATCTGATTGGTCCTCGAGTAAAGGAGGTAATTACAGGGTTGGCGCCTCAGTACTTTATTACCGTATTCCTAAAGGTGACTCTGTGGCGACATTGAATCGCTTTCTTGAAGCTTTGCCTTCGAATGCCAATCAACAGAAAGATTGGAGTTCGAAACGAATTGAGGCTAGAAATCTTAGTGTTCGATATATCGATGAAAATCGCAGTGATATTCCTGTCAAAGTAGATGTAAATCAATTGGTTATTGAAGATTTAAAACGTTTGAACGGACTTTTCTCAGGAAAGGTGTCAACATCAATCAAGGAGGTGCCCACTTTAGGTTCTTCAACCTTATCTGCACGAATTAGACAAGTAGGAGGACGATGGGAAGCTCTAGATTTAAATCTTCGAACGTCTACTGATGAACTGAATTTACCGTGGGTAGGTGTTCAGACCAATCCTTTCAACATATCTGCAGAAATGGCTCCTTCTTTCATTAGTCCCGAACTCATGAAAGCGATAATCCCGACCGTTCAAATTGAAAGTTCAATGTATGTTCAAGGGGAAGTTCAGGCAACCTCTGATTATATTAGTCTTAATCGTGCCTATGTAGAACTTGGGGATTCAAATGCAGAGGTTTCCTTAGATCTATCTACAAATAAGGGTATAGCTATTCGAGAATTAAGTCTTACCAATGCGAAACTAAAGGTTAAAACTCTGGCTAGGCAATTGGCACCTAAAAGAACCTCTTTTTTGGATAACCCAGACTTAGAGGAAAGTCAATTTCATGGATTAATTCGTTGGTCCTCGATTAAAGATACGATGGAGATTGATGTTGTTGGGCTCTGGAATCAGTCAGAAGTAAATCTGCAGTACACCAAAAATACGAGGGAAGAGAGGGTAGTTGCAGACCTTGATAACTACCCCCTTTATTTAATTAGACCGGGTGCCCAAGAAACGCTATCAGGACAAGCTGTTCTTCAAAAATTAAATACTGGTAATTTCTGGGCTGTGGAGGGCCTCATCGAAGAAGTGTCTTCAGACTCTTATCAGTTACATGATATCGCGCTAAAAGGATCTCTAAAATCTTCTCTTTTTACTGGCCAGCTAAGCAGTCGTTCCCCACAAACCTCTTTTGTTTGGGACGGTCATCTAGATTGGTCCTCTGGCTTTCGATCGAAATCAGTTTTGACCTTAAATGGTTTCGATACCTCGGTTTTTAAGAGTAGTTATTTAGAGGTTCTTCTTAATGGTCGGATAGAATCAGAGCTATGGGGTACTAAATTTTCAGATATTCAAGGAAGTATTTCTTCGTCAGGAATTTCTGCAAAGACCCCTAATGGTCAATCTGTTGCCTTAGGTTCTTTTCAATTCGGTGCATCACTGATTAATAATGACACCCACCAAATCCAATTTCAATCAACAGATTTGATCAATGGATCTATTCGAGGGAACTATCATTTGATTGATTGGTCCACTCTAAAAGAATATAAACTACCTGAAGATCTTGTTTTAAGGGCAGATATCGTTACTGGAGATTCGTGGAGTGAGCTGTTTAAACAGTCTTTAAGCATTCCTGAGATTAGTGGATTTCTAGATTACCGGCCGGATTACTATAAAACTTCACTTTCGCTTTCCTCGGTACGGTATCAAACTACATTAATGGAGGCTTTCAAAATAGAAGGAAATACAGGAGGTACTTTAAATATTAAAGCCGATCGATTTTCAAACCCTCTTTTAAACATTAAAGATGTTCGTTTAGTTCTTACCGAATCTGAGGGGGTCTTTTCCTTTACATCATTGAATCGTTTTTCAGACCGCTTAGATCTTAGAGCTCGGGTTGAAAGACCTTCAAAAGGGGTATATGCTTTTGATTTTAGTAACACTGATTTTACACTTAAAGGTGCAGATTGGCAGCTGATTGAAAACCCTCAAGTAGTCATAGACTTGAATAATCAAACTTTACGATCTTCAGAAATAGTTTTGAATAGAAGGGCAGGTGGTAATCTGCAATTTACCCTTGATTACAGAGATGAGGATAATTACGACTTTGATTTTACCGCCGAGTTTGTACCATTGGCATCAATAACTCCCGATGTAAGGAACCTTGAACTTTCTGGGTTAACTACGGGAACCTTTAGATTGTCAAACAAAAAAGGAAAGTTAAGCCCACTATTTAATATGGGGGTCGAAGAGTTTTCGATTAACGGAGCAGGTCTAGGGTTCTTGAATGGCACTATCCTAGGAAACGAAGGAGGAGATGAGTTTGATCTCAAATTTGACCTTCGAAAAGGGAGTCAAGCCTTCTTTGAGATTGAAGGTGTTTTAGAGTCAAAAGAAGATCAACTTTTAACTAACCTTAAAGGGGAGTTTGACAGTATGCCATTAGCACCTTTATCGGCCATTGGTTCTTCGGTCTTTGATTCGTTAAAAGGCACATTTACAGGCCCTATTACTTTAATGGGGAATTTGAAAGAAGCACAACTATCTGCCCGTTTAAATATCGCCGATGGAGGTATTCGATTTCCTTATTTAGGAATGGATTATTCGTTTAATCCCGAGGCGACTATTGATATTACAGAACAAGCGATTCAATTTAATGACATTATTCTCAGTGACTCCCAAGGATTAACGAAAACGCGCCTAATGGGATCCATCGACCATAGCTATTTTAAAGACTATCGTTTAAATCTTGCTATAGATACCGGAGATGAGCCTTCGTTGATGCTGAATACACCTTATAGAGACGGAGCGCTATACTATGGAAAGGGTCTTGTAACGGGTACTGCAAGTTTTAAAGGTCCATTTAAATCTCCCGTAATTAGTGTGAAGGCGAAGACGTTCGCAGGAACAGAAATTCAGATTCCGTTAGAAACAGAAACGACCGATTTTACCGATGATTACATACGTTTTGTAAGCGATGTCAGTGAGGAAAAAGAAGAAGAACTAATTCGTCAAAATTCATCCTCTAAGATTACCTTAGATTTTGACCTTGAAATTACCCCTGAAGCTGAGGTAACTGTTTTGGTGGATCAGATATCTGGTACCGAGTTAAAGGGTAGTGGAACAGGACTCCTTCTCATGCGTTTAATCGATGGTGAGTTTTCGATGTTTGGAGATTACGCCGTTAGTTCAGGTAATTTCAATTATCGATTTGGAGGATTAATTGATAAAGATTTTGATTTACAGCCAGGAGGTACTATTACTTGGCAAGGCGATCCTTACAATGCTCAATTGAATCTGACAGCTCTTTATCGTCTGAGTGCTAATCCGGCTCCTTTGTTGAATTCAAGTAGTTATCCTAGGCCAGTAAATACTGATGTTTCTATCCGTTTAGGGGGGGCGATTTTACAACCCCAAATCGATTTCGGTATCAATTTCCCCAATCTGAGTTCAGTAATACGAAGTGAAATTGAGTATCGATTGAGAGACCAGTCTACGCTCGAAAGAAATGTTTTCTTTTTATTAGCTCAAGGTAGTTTTGTGAATGATCAAATGGGAATTTCGCAAGGAGTTCTTACTGGTAACTTGATGCAATCGGCTTCAGGATTGTTAGATCGTGTACTTGGCGAATCAGAATCGTTTGATCTAGGCCTTTCCTATGAACAAGGCTTTACGAGCCCTCAATCGAATGTAGATATAGAAGATCGAATAGGTGTAACAGTAAGTACTAAGCTCGGTAAACGTGTTTTATTTAATGGGAAATTAGGGGTTCCTGTTGGAGGTGTAACAGAAACGGTTGTTGCCGGGGACGTAGAATTACAGGTAATTTTGAATGAAGAAGGTACCTTGAGTGCCAAGATATTTAACAGAGAAAATACGTTAAGCCAAGTGTTTGTGGGTGCTCAGGGCTACACCCAAGGCTTAGGTCTTAGTTATCAAGTCGATTTTGAAAACTTCAAAGATTTAATTCGAAGAGTATTAAAATCGGCGAATCAAGCGGATTAATTAGCAGATTTAATTAGATTTGGCGCGACAAAACTATGAATCAATCAATCAAAAGAATTGGAGTACTTACCTCAGGAGGGGATTCTCCAGGGATGAATGCGGCTATCCGTTCGGTAGTTCGTACTGCAGCATTTCACGGCCTCGAATGTACCGCCGTATATCGAGGATACCAAGGTTTAATTGACGGAGATTTTGAAGAGTTTAATGCTCGCTCTGTGAATAATATAATACACAAAGGGGGTACGATATTGAAGTCGGCACGTTGTGAAGACTTTAGAACTCCAGAGGGCCGAAAAAAAGCTTATGATAACATTCAAAAAGCAGGTATGGATGCTCTTGTTGTTATCGGCGGTAACGGTTCTCTAACAGGAGCTCAAAAATTAAACCAAGAGTTTGGCTTTCCCGTAATGGGAATTCCGGGAACTATCGACAACGATATTTTAGGAACCGATTACACGATTGGTTTCGACACAGCGATCAATACCGTTGTAGAAGCTATTGATAAAATTCGTGACACAGCGAGTTCTCATAATCGCCTCTTTTTTGTTGAGGTAATGGGTCGCGATGTAGGTTTAGTAGCTTTAAATAGTGGTGTTGGAGCGGGTGCAGAAGAAATCTTGATTCCTGAACAAAATCTAGGGCTTGATCGAATGCTTGAATCTTTAAAGCACAGTAAGGAGTCAGGAAAATCGTCAAGTATTGTAGTTGTTGCTGAAGGAGATAAGACTGGAAATAACGTTTTTGAACTAAAGGAATACGTTGAAAAACACCTACCGATTTACGATGTTCGAGTTTCAGTTTTAGGGCATATGCAAAGAGGTGGTTCACCTACTTGTTTTGATCGTGTCTTAGCTTCTAGAATGGGGGTAAAGGCGGTAGAGTCGTTAATGGAAGGAAAAACCAATTATATGATTGGTGTTGAAAATAATAAAATGGTATTAACTCCTATTGATCACGCCATCAGCGGATTAACCCCGATTGATGAAGAATTAGTGCGAGTATCTGATATCATGAGTTTTTAATTAATTAGTAATCATCAAATAATAATAAAAATGGGAAAGTTGAAAGTAGGTATTAACGGATTTGGTCGTATCGGACGTATGGTTTTTCGTGCAGCAGCACAGAGAGACGATATCGAAATCGTAGCGATCAATGATTTATTAGAATTAGACCACCTTGCCTATCTATTAAAATACGACTCGGTACACGGTAACTTTAAAGGAACCGTTGAAGTCGCTGGCGATCAATTAATCGTTAACGGAAATGTGGTTAGAATTACTGCTGAGAGAGATCCACGTAACTTAAAGTGGGACGAAGTAGGAGCGACTGTGGTTGCTGAGTGTACAGGTATATTTACCACTCTCGATATGGCCCAACAGCACATCGAGGGAGGTGCTAAGAAAGTAGTAATTTCTGCTCCTTCAAAAGATGCTCCGATGTTTGTAATGGGAGTAAATCACAATGAAGTAAAAGCAACAGACACTATTGTATCAAACGCGTCTTGTACTACGAACTGTCTAGCTCCTTTAGCTAAAGTTCTTAACGACAACTTTGGAATTGAGGAGGCATTAATGACAACCGTGCACGCTACTACGGCAACGCAAATGACCGTTGATGGTCCTTCTAGAAAAGACTTTAGAGGAGGTCGTTCTGCTTTATTAAATATCATTCCAGCAGCTACGGGTGCAGCTAAAGCGGTAACAAAGGTGATTCCTGCATTAGAAGGTAAGCTAACAGGTATGGCTTTCCGTGTTCCTAACGCAGACGTTTCTGTGGTTGACCTTACGGTTAAATTATCAAAAGAAACTTCTTACGAAGAAATCAAGAAAACCTTCAAAGCTGCTTCTGAAAATGAATTAAGAGGCGTTTTAGGATATACTGAAGATCTAGTAGTTTCTCAAGACTTTATTGGGGATGCAAGAACTTCAATTTTCGACGCCGATGCAGGTATCGAATTGAACTCAACCTTCTTTAAATTAGTTTCTTGGTACGATAACGAAGCTGGATATTCGAATAAACTAATTGATCTAGCACTTCACGTTGCAGCGATCTAAGGATAGGTATTTATGATCTTAATCGTAGATAGCGGTGCAACCAAATCTGATTGGATTGCACTCAATGAAAAAGGAGAAGAACTTTTCAAAACTCAAACTTTAGGTTTATCGCCTGAAGTTTTGACCAGAGAAGTAATCGAGGATCGATTAGCGAATAATTTTGAGATTTCTCAGAACCGCGAAAAGGTTTCTCAACTTCATTTTTATGGTGCAGGTTGTGGGACAGAACGTATGAAGAAGTTTCTAAGTGAAATTTTCGCCGTTTTCTTTCCTAAAGCAAAGATTGACGTTAAGGAAGATACCTATGCCGCGATTTACGCCACCACAGATATTGGTAAACAAGGTATTGTTTGTATTCTTGGTACTGGTTCAAATTGTTCTTATTACGACGGTCATCAGCCTTTTCAAAAGGTAACCTCACTCGGTTATATCCTTATGGACGATGCCAGCGGGAATTACTTTGGACGTAAACTCTTGAGAGATCTTTATTTTCACAAAATCCCTCAGGATTTAGCGATTAAATTTACCAAAGAGTATCCGCTAGAGGCTGATATCATCAAAGATCACCTATATAAGCAGCCGAATCCAAATACTTATCTAGCCACTTTTGCACGTTTTCTTATTGAAAATAAAGACCATAGATATTGTAGAGGAGTTATTAATAAAGGTTTACAGCAATTTGTAAATAACTATATTATGCAGTTTGAACTAGCTACTAAGGTGCCCTGTCACTTTGTAGGTAGTATTGCTTATTATCTTAAGGATGAGCTAGAGGCAGTACTAAACAATAATGATTTAGTTATGGGTAAAGTACTTCGTAAGCCTATTGATGGATTGGTGGAATTTCACAGAAAGACAATGTAGCCTATTTCTGGGCGATCAGTGAAATTTCAACATTCACATTTTTCGGAAGACCTAAAACCGCGACAGTTTCTCTAGCTGGAGCGGTTTTTTCGTTAAATAAGGTAGCGTAGATTCGATTCACTGTTTCAAAGTGAGTCATATCGCTTAAAAATATACTACACTTTACCACTTGCTCAGGAAGATAATTTGCCTCCTTAAGAATGGCCTTGATATTGCTAATAACCCTTTCTGTCTCACAAATGATGTCTTTCGTATCTAGTTCGCCCGTTACAGGATTAATTGCGATTTGACCGGATACATATAAGGTATTATTTGACTCTATCGCTTGTGAATAGGGGCCGATAGGAGCAGGTGCATCTGGAGTATAGATAATTCTTTTCATCAGCGTCTTCTTACGTTTCGTTGACTACGGCTTTCCCATTTAAGATCAGAGAGCATGCTGCTTTTGATTCCAATAAAAAAGTCCCAACGAGTATTTGTACCAAAAGGTACCCAATTAAATCGAAGATCAAAGCTTTTCAAGTCTCTACGAAAGCCTAATTGTGTTAGGTTAAAACCTTTATTGGTGAAGTCATAACCCGACGAGAATCTGATTTTCCATTCAGGAGTAAGGTCTAAATTCCCCGAAAACATCAGTGAGGCATTGGTAAAGTTGTTCTCTCGTGCAGCATTGGTGTATCCGCTGGTGAACTGCAGATTCATGTTCCAAGGGATCGCATTTCTATAAAGTTTACCAATCTCTTCATTTTCCTCTTCATCCTCCGTATCGAGGTCATCATTGAGCCCAAATCCAAAGAGATCATTAGCCGCTCCTCCTGATGCTGTTCTATAATCAGAGTCATAACCTCTTCGGGCATCCTCCTCATCCTCTTCTTTATCTTCTCTTTGGTTTTTGGGTTTAAAGGTGTCGTTGTTTAAACGGTAGCTCACATTAATATTGGCTCGAGTTAAACGAAATAAACCACCTCCATTTTGAATGTTTAATGTATTGATTCGTCTTCCATCTTCATTGACGGCATAAGGATCAAGGGCTCCATTTAGGTTGATATTCATCTTTTGGTCGAGAATCGCAGTTGCAGCGTTAAAGCTTACCGGAGCGAGTCTAAGCGAGTCGGCTTCCATGTTATAAGAACTGGCAAAATTGAGGTTACTGAAAATCGGAATCTTCCTAGATTCTGTTTCTGTACTATCCTTTGATTTGACCTTTGCCTCAATCGTATTTTGGAGACTAAAAGTAAGTGCGTTACTTCTGCTGAGTGAAGGCGCTCCATTATAAGTTCCTTCGAATCTTGAATAGGTCTCTAATTCGCCGTCGTAATTGGTGTAGGTGTCGTAATACTGCTCAAACGAGGGTCGGTATCCCCAACCCACAGAAGGTCGCATTACGTGTCGGATAGCTTCTAATTTATTCCCTTCTTTAAAGGTATAGGTACCGTAAACCGTTGTTCCAATATTGGCTGAAATACCATACCTGTTAAATCGGTCAAACCCTTTCACGGTGTCTAATACGATTTCTCTGTTTTGCTCGATAGTTGGATCCTGGCCTCTAGTGTAGGTTTCAAAGGTCCATAAATCTTCATAGTTAGCTCCCATAGAAACGCTAAAGAACTTAGCCACTTTAAAGTTGGTGCTAATCGGAATAGTATGCCTTGCACCCATTTTTACATCATCGAACATCCGAGCCGTTAAGAAAAGCGAATCGGTCGTCTTTACTCTGTTTTCGAATCGAGAGCTATACTGAAAGTTAATATTTTGAAGTATCCCCTTTTTCATTCCATTTCTAGGTGCAAATGGGAATATTCGCTCCATATTGACCTGAGCGGTAGGCAGGGTTAAGTTGATTTCTTCAGTATTTGTGTTTTGATTATGCGTCGCACTGAGATTGACATTCACCGATGGGTAAGCAGGAAAGGTCTTTGTATAAGATATCGAAGACGAAAGGTTATTATTTTGCGTAAGTGCAAGGTTTTGTTGGTTCGCTGAACTTCTGAAATAGGAGCTCGACCCAATATTCACTGAAGCTGAAAATCTAGAATTTGGATTGGCCTTTGCATCTTGACTATGAGAGATTTGGAGATTGAAAATGCTACTTCGGCTGTAATCTTCGAAACCTTTTTGGCTCGTGATCAGATTTTCATACCTCAAATTAATATTTCCTCTAAATCGGTAACGTTTGGTGTAAACGCTTTGCATTTTAAATCCATAGCTACCATTGGTGTAATAATCCCCAGTTAGACTGAGATCAACATACTCGCTTAGTGGAAGGTAGTAACCACCATTTTGAATCGCGTAGCCTCGCTGAGGGTCGTTGGTGATTGTAGGGAAGATCAAACCTCCTGAGCGTCCTTGTGTCAAAGGAAGCACTGCGAAGGGTAATGCGATCGGGGTAGGTACATCGACCAGATACATGTTTGCGAATCCGGCGATGATTCGTTTTCCAGGAATGAATTTTGCCTTATTGATTTTGATGTAGTAATCGGGGTCAATCGTGTCCTTAGCGGTCGTTAGTTTTCCTTTTTGAAAATAAAAAACAGAGTCGTTTTCTTTTTTAGTCATCTCAGTGTAAACCTTCATGTTCTCACTTGAAGGCCCCATACTCCCATATCCTGCTCCTTGTTCGGTTCGAGAATTAAATATGATTGCTTTTTCTGTGTTGAAATTGTATCGAATAGAGTCAGGAACCACAACGCTAGGACCTTGTTTGAAGTTAGGCGTTTGATCAAGATTACCTTCACTATTTTTGATTCTCCCAGCTTGAACCTCGTTGGTTACGTAGTCGATAGAAATAATCCCAGAGGCCAATTGGGTATCTGCATAAGTGATTTTTGCCTGGTTTGATAAGATGATAGCCGAAAGTTTCTGATCTATAGCTACCGAATCGGTGGCGCTATAAACGATTGGTGCATCTAAAGTTGAAGCTACTTTGAAGGGTTGCTCGGTAGGTAGGGCTTGTTTTAGAGAATCCTTTAGGGCTTTATTGGCGGTAACTACCTGAGGTAATAAGGGAGCTACAATGGTGTCTGACTTCGCGATAGGTCGAATGAGTAAGTTTTTTATAGCGATTTGCTTCTGTGCATGAACTACCGAAAATGTAGTTATCCATAGAAGAAGAATGATCCAATAATGCCTTTGTGTCGACAAGAGTAATTCTAAATTTAAATCAGGTGAAAAAGGGTCTGATTAATGGGTTCAAACTTACGGATTAATTGCCGAAACTATCCGGGAATGCTTAATTTTAGGGTATGTTTCACATCTCTATGATTCGGTTGTTTCTGCGAGGATTAGTTATCGCTTCATTACTCTGTTTGGGAATTCCTTCAATCTACGCTCAATCAGAACAATTTAAAGTAGTTCTAGATCCTGGCCACGGTGGTAAAGACCCAGGAAATGTGCATAACGGATATTATGAAAAGAATATCACCCTTGCTATTTCAAAAAAGGTGGCGGCCATTTTAAACAAAGAGGCAGATATTGACGTCTCTTTAACTAGAGATCGTGACGTTGCTGTAGATCTATATGCTAGAGGTCCAATTGCTAATAAAAAAGGTGCGGATGTTTTTGTTTCTATTCATTGCGATGCTCATGATTCAAATGCTCACGGTGCAGGGACCTTTGTTTTGGGACTTCATCGTGCCGATAAAAATTTAGAAGTCGCTAAACGTGAAAACGCAGTCATTTATCGAGAAGAAGGCTATACCGAGAACTACGCAAAGTTTAACAGTGATGCCATCGGGGTATCAGTGATTCAGGAAGAAAATCTTAACCAAAGTATTCAGTTGGCCTATAAAGTTCAAAACGGCTTAGTGAAGCGTGCAGGTAGAAGAGATAGGCAGGTAAAACAAGCGGGCTTCGTCGTACTTTATGGAACCGTCATGCCATCGATTCTTATCGAGGTAGGTTTTTTAAGTAATGCTAACGAAGGAGCCTTTTTAAACTCAAATACTGGGCAGCAAAAGGTGGCTGAAGCAATAGCGGCTGCTCTCATAGAATATAAAAATGAATTCTTTATGAATTCGATAGCATTCGATCAGCCCACTTCTGATTCAACCACTTACTACCGGATACAACTGGCCGCTTCAGATCGAAGGCTTTCAGAAAATGATCCTTTTTTTAGAGGGTTAAAACCCATCTATCGTGATGAAGTTTCAGCGGTAATGCGCTATTTTTACGGAAGAACCAGTTCTTTTCAAACTGCCCAAGAATTATTAAAACAGGCTCATAATAAAGGGTTTAAAGACGCTTTTATTGCCGAAATGAATTAACGAATCAATGAATCTACTTCGATTAACAAAAGAAATAAAGGCTGGATTAATTGTTGTGCTTGGAATAACAGCGGTAATCTTGGGATTTAGTTATCTCAAGTCGAATAGTCTATTGGGAAAATCGACCACGCTATACGCGGTATACGATCATGTAGGTGGATTACAGTCGGGTACGGCAGTTTCCTTAAACGGGTTTAGCGTAGGTACCATTGACGATATTACTTTTTTAGATGAAACCGGTAAGCTGATGGTTTCTTTTACCTTAACTACCGATTTGCCAATACCTGCAGATTCGAAAGCTGAACTTTATGATACTTCTGTTTTAGGAGGAAAAGGTCTTCAAATTGTTTTAGGAACCCCGGGATCAGCGATCGCACAAAATGGCGATACACTAAACTCGACGGTAAAGGTGGGAATGACCGATCGAATTACTGAGCTTATGGAGCCTCTTGAAGCTAAAGTGAATAGTGCGATAGTGGAGACGGATTTACTGATGAAAAATCTCAATCAATTGTTAGATACTGATTCACAGGCTCTTCTTAGAGAAACCCTTAAGAATTTCAGCGAAACCAGTGCCTCATTAAAGGTGATTTCTCAGAATGTTAGTGAGAACTTAGTTGCTAATGAACAGGCGCTAGGAACTATTCTTGAAAATACGGCGGAGTTAACCGCGAATTTATCTACTGTTTCTCAAACATTAAATGAAGCAGATCTAAAGGGATTGATGACTGATTTAGATGCTTCTATATCTTCAACAAAAGAAATCCTAGAAGGAATCAAAAGTGGGGATGGCTCTGTTGGGCAAATTTTCACCAATCAAGAATTATACGTTTCCTTGACTTCCAACTTGAACCAACTAGAATGGCTTCTACAAGACTTGCGACTCAATCCTAAGCGATATCTGTCGGTTTCTGTATTTGGTAAGAAACAAAAGGATTATGTTGCTCCAGAATCAGACCCCGCTAAGACCTCGAAGAATCAATGATCAGTTCCATTCTTTTTTTTATTCTGCTTGTTGTAGGTATTGGGTTGTTCGTCCGAAACAGCAAAAAAATTGTTGCAGCTGTTCACCTAGGTACATCACTACCTAAGGTAGACCGAAAAAAGGAGCGTTGGTTTCAAATGCTTCGTTTGGCTTTTGGACAGCAGAAGATGCATCGCAACCTCTTGGTGGGTGTTTTACATCTTGTGGTTTATCTCGGTTTTATAATTATTAATATCGAGCTTTTAGAAATTATTGTTGATGGCTTATTTGGAACACATCGAGTGCTTAAAGGTTTAGGTGGGTTTTACAATTTCGCGATTGCAACTTTTGAAGTCTTTGCCTTACTAGTGGTTTTTTCGGTGATTGTCTTTTGGATGCGTCGAAACCTAGTACGTATCGCAAGATTTTGGAGTCCTGAAATGAAAGGTTGGCCAAAGTCTGATGCGAATTGGATTTTGATTATCGAATTAGTCTTGATGGGCTTATTTCTTACCATGAATGCCGCTGACTACAGTCTTCAGCTTAGGGGCCACGAGGCTTACCCTTTGGCAGGAACTTTTCCTGTGAGTGGTTTTATTACACCAATTTTTAACAACCTTTCGATAGACACCCTAGTCCTTATTGAACGTACTTCTTGGTGGATGCATATAGCAGGCATCCTATTTTTCTTAAACTATCTGTATTACTCGAAGCATTTACATATTCTATTAGCATTTCCACACACCTTCTATGCATCTCTTGAGCCAAAAGGTAAAATGTCTAATAATGAAATTGTTACTTCAGAAGTAAAAATGATGTTGGGCCTACCTGCCGAACCCGTGACGTCCGATGAGGTGTCTTTTGGAGCCAGAGATGTTCATCAATTATCTGCTTTACAGCTTTTAGGAGCCTATACTTGCACCGAATGTGGTCGTTGTACAGCTTCGTGTCCCGCTAACCAAACCGGTAAATTGTTATCCCCTCGTAAGATCATGATGGATACGAGAGACCGTGCTACTCAATTAATTGAAAAGGGTGATAGGGTGAAAGAGCACTTTTTACTTGATAATTATATCACTCGCGAAGAATTGTGGGCTTGTACTACCTGTAATGCATGTGTTGAGGAATGTCCGATTGGTATAAGTCCTATGTCAATTATTTTGTCAATGCGTCAATATATTACCATGGAAGAGGCATCATCTCCCTCAGAACTAAATTCGATGATGACTAATATTGAAAACAATGGGGCTCCTTGGCCGTTTAACAGTGAAGATCGTTTGAAATGGATGGACTAATCGTAAAAACCATGGCAGAATACGCTGCTGAGGGTGAGTCACCTGAGGTATTATTTTTTATCGGATGTGCAGGAAGTTTTGATCAGCGAGCGCAGCAGGTCACAAAGGCCTTCGTTAAAATTCTTAACAGTGCGAATATCTCTTTTGCGGTTTTGGGTAAAGAGGAGACTTGTACGGGAGATCCTGCTAAACGTGCTGGCAATGATTTTTTATTTCAAATGCAGGCTCTAACTAATATTGAAACCATGAACGCCTATGGGGTAAAAAAAGTGGTTACTACTTGTCCGCATTGTTTCAATACGATTAAAAATGAATACCCTTCATTAGGAGGAGATTATGAAGTTCTTCATCACACACAATTCTTAAAACAGCTGTTAGAAGAAAATCGCATTCATATTGAAGGAGGGAGTTTTAAGGGAAAAAAGATCACCTACCATGACCCTTGTTATCTGGGTCGTGCAAATGGAGTTTACGAGGCGCCTAGAGAAATTATAAAAAAGTTAGAGGCTGAAATCGTTGAGATGAAGCGATGCAAGAAAAATGCACTCTGCTGTGGAGCTGGTGGCGCGCAAATGTTTAAAGAGTCCGAAGCGGGTAAAAAGGAAATTAATCACGAACGCTCTGAGGAAGTGAATGCAAGTGGAGCATCGGTTGTTGCGGCTGCTTGTCCTTTCTGTAATGTTATGTTAAATGATGGTGCTGCCGCTACAGATTCGTCAGTGGAAGTTAAGGATTTAGCTCAACTCATCGTAGAAGCAGCAGATTTATAAGAATGACTAGGTATGAAAATTAGTTTTGAAGAACTTCCCGATCAGGCTAGAATATGGATTTATCCATCGAATCGTCCTTTTACTGAAGGAGAGTTAGAGCGATTAATTCCTAGCTTAGATCACTTTGTGGCCAATTGGGCTGCACATGGAACCCCATTAAAGGCCGCATATACAATACCTTACAGGCGATTTATTGTGTTGGGTGTAGATCAAGATATCCAGAAGGTTTCAGGTTGCTCTATTGATAGTTCAGTACGTCTTATTCAAGAAATCGAAGAAGAATTTCAGGTGACACTACTCGATAAAATGAATGTTACCTTCAAACAAGGTGAATTCTTAGCGCACAAATCTCTGTCAGACTTTAGAAAGATGGCTAAGGACAAGGCAATTTCAGCAAATACGATTGTATTTAATAATCTAGTAGAAAACAAGGAAGAGTTTGAAAATCATTGGGAAGTGCCTGCGAGTGATAGTTGGCATTCACGATTTTTGTAACTTAACTCAATGATCAATAAATATACTGGGATGCTACTAATCATTTTAGCATCCATACAATCCTACGCTCAGTCTATAAATTCTAGTGTGCTCGATGCAGAAGATCGACATCGACAAATGGTTTGGGTAGATAGTATTTATAATCAAATGACTCTTGAGGAAAAGGTAGGGCAACTTATTATTGTTTTTACCGACTCAAAACCTTCTGAAGATGAGCCGAAGCGTATAGAAGCACTCATTAATGATCAACATATCGGAGGGCTATTGTTCTCTGTAGGCAGTCCAGAAAGACAATTAGAACTTACTCGTCGTTATCAGGCATCTTCTAAAATTCCATTACTAATGACGATGGATGCGGAATGGGGGCTTAGCATGCGATTAAAGCCATCCTTTGCGTTTCCTTGGAACATGACTTTGGGTGCAACCAGAGATATCGAGCTCATTCGAAAAGTAGGCGAACGAATTGGTGCTCATAATAAACGTGTAGGTATTCATATGAATTATGCTCCAGCGGTAGATTTGAACACCAACCCACTTAATCCAATTATCGGTAATCGTTCATTTGGCGAAGATCCCCAGGTGGTTAGTGAGGCCGCGGAAGCATTTTATTCGGGTATGTGGAGTGCTGGTGTAATGGGTTCTATCAAGCACTTTCCCGGACATGGAGATACCTCTACAGATTCACACCATGCATTACCTGTGATTTCGGCAGATCGTAAACAATTAGACACACTAGAATTGATTCCATTTAAACGAATGATTAATTCTGGGGTTCATTCGGTTATGGTAGCTCATTTGGCACTTCCAAAATTAAAAGATGCCAAAAATGACCCCGCATCGATTTCGTACTACATATCCACTGAACTACTTCAAAACCAGCTCGGTTTTAACGGCCTAGTAATCACCGATGCCTTAAATATGAAAGGGGTGAGTGAAGGGATTGATCCTAATGAAGTGGGCCTAAAGGCCTTTGAAGCAGGGGCAGATATAATTCTATACCCGCTTAATGTAAAGGCTACTACAGATATTTTGCTCGAAAAAATTAAGAGCTCCTCGTACTTACAAAAACGACTTGAACAATCGGTTAAAAAGATTCTTAAATCGAAATACTTATTAGGGTTAAATCAGTTAGAATTACCTTCATTAGAAAAATTAAATGAGGACATTGAAACTACTGAAGATCAATGGTTAAGAGAGCAAGTTTTTGAATCTGCAATAACGGTGATTGACGATAATAAAAATCTCCCACTTTCGATTTCAAACCGATACTTATATGTGTCTTCAGAGTCAGATGATGATCAGTCGTTTTACGAATCCTTGGTGAGATACGCTGCCGTGGAGAAGGTTTCCTTTTCTGAATTGAATACTCTTGAATTGAAGGATTATGCTGCAATTATTGTTGGCCACCTACCAGACACCAGTAATCCTTGGAAGAAGACTAGTTTTTCAGAAGAATTTATAGACCAACTAGAAGCGATAGAATTATCGCCAGTTCCAATAATTATTGCGCATTTAGGAAGTCCTTATGCTCTTGATGCTATTTCTGAATCAAAGGCTTCTATACTCGTAGGCTATCAAAACACGGCTGAATCTCAAAGTGCTGCCGCGCAAGCCATTTTTGGAGCAATTGCAGTCAAGGGGAAATTACCGGTTACTGTGAACCATCGATTTAAGGTAGGAATGGGAGTCTCTTATCCAGCTAAGGATTTAATATCCTATTCTAAGGTTCCTGAAAGAGTTGGACTATCTAGCACTAAACTAAAAGAAGTTGATCGGCTAATTACTAGAGTGGTAGATGAGGAAATGGCGCCTGGAGGTCAGTTAATCATCGCTCGAAAGGGAAAGGTAGTGTACGAGCGCAATTTTGGGTATCAGACTTATAAAAAAAAAGTACCTATTCAGTGGGATACCCGTTATGATATCGCTTCAATAACTAAAATTGCGGCAAGTTTACCTCTTGTTATGCGCGCTCAAGAAAGAGGTGAAATAAGTCTTGGAGATCGCTTTTCAAATTGGTTTAAGGAGTTAGAAGGTACAGAAATTGGTCAAACACCACTTATAGCTGCTCTTTCGCATCATGGAAGATTGCCTGCTTGGATACCTTTTTATAAAGAGACCTTAGACAAAACTCAGCATCCTTCTTCTCAATTTTATCGTTCCGAAGAAAGTGATGAATTCGGTATTGCCGTGAGTCAGTCACTTTATCTTAGATCTGATTATGCCAAGCAGATGTTTCAGCGGATCAAAGAATCCAGTCTTGAATCGAAAAAGTATCGCTACAGTGATTTGCCTTATTATCTCATTTTTTGGCATTTCACCAATCGATATGGTTCATTTGATAACCAAATTGAGTCGTTTTTATACCGTCCAATGGGATTAAGTTTTACCTCATACAAGCCCCTTCAAATCACTGATAAAGAAGGTATTGCACCTTCAGAAATTGACACTTACTTTCGCTACGACCTACTTCAGGGGTATGTGCATGATATGGGTGCGGCAATGATGGGTGGTGTGGCAGGCCATGCAGGTGTTTTTAGCAATGCCAATGATCTTACAAAGCTCATGCAGATGTATCTTCAAGGGGGTTCTTATGGTGGTGAACAATTTCTACAGAGTTCTACGATTCGAAGATTTAATACTTGTTATTATTGTCATCAAGGAAATCGACGAGGGGTAGGATTTGATAAACCCCAACTAGAAGGTGAAGGGTCTACTTGCGGATGTGTTTCTCCTAAATCGTTCGGACATTTAGGCTTCACAGGAACTTATGTATGGGCTGACCCTGAAAAAGAGTTGGTATACGTATTTCTTTCGAATAGAACCTATCCTAACATGGATCGTAACCTCTTAGGTAAGACCAACATGAGAACAGAGATTCAAAGAATGATCTATGAGTCTCTGCTTTAGCATTATGGTGCTATCTTTGATAAAAATCGATCTGTGAAAATTGCAATGGTTTGTTATCCCACCTTTGGTGGAAGCGGTGTAGTCGCTACTGAGCTGGGTATGGCACTTGCTCGAGCGGGTCATGAGGTGCATTTTATAACCTACAGTCAACCTGTACGTTTAGCCTTATTAGAAAAGAACATTTATTATCACGAGGTAGACGTTCCTGAATATCCTCTATTTAAGCACCAACCCTATGACCTCGCGCTTTCGAGTAAACTGGTTGATACCATAAAAGCGTATAAAATTGAAGTGCTTCACGTTCATTATGCTATACCCCACGCCTATGCAGGGTATATGGCCAAAAAGATGCTTAAGGAGGAGGGGATTATTATTCCTATGATTACTACCCTTCATGGGACAGATATTACTTTGGTGGGTAGCCACCCTTTTTACAAAACGGCTGTAACCTTTAGTATCAATAAATCAGACATTGTGACCGCAGTTTCTGAAAATCTGAAGGACACTACTTTTGAGATGTTTGAGGTGGATAGAGAGATTGAAGTAGTTCCCAATTTCATTGATGCAGCAAAGTATGCAGAGATGCAAAATCAGCCATGTGACCGAAACCTAATGGCGCTAAAGGAGGAATTCATTATCACGCACGTGAGTAATTTTAGACCGGTTAAGCGCATCGAGGATGTTATCTTGGTATTTAAACAGATTCTCGATAAGCACCCGGCGGTTCTAGTTATGGTTGGTGAAGGGCCCGATCGTATTAAAGCTGAGCGCCTATCGAAAGAACTCGGTATTTATTCAAAGGTTAAATTTCTAGGAAACAGTGTTGAGATCGATCGTGTTTTATGCATGAGCGACTTATTCTTGCTTCCTTCAGGTCAAGAGAGTTTTGGTTTAGCTGCTCTCGAAGCAATGATTAATAAGACTCCAGTTATTTCCTCAAATGCTGGAGGACTGCCTGAAGTAAATATTCATGGCTTATCTGGATACGTTGCTGAAATTGGCGATGTAGGAAAAATGGGGCAGTATGCCCTAGATATTTTGAAGGATTCAGAAACATTAAACCGATTCAAAGAAAATGCTAGAAAAGTAGCCTTGGAGTTTGATCTTCCTAAGATTCTACCTCTTTATGAGTCGATCTATGAAAAGGCTTATAAAGCCAGAAAACAAAACAGCGAATTGTAATTTACCCTTTTTTCGCCACCTCACTTTTTAAATACCACTGCACAAAACGCTTGAGGCCTTCATCGATTGATGTGTTAGGAGCGTATCCATAGTCTTCGATAAGATCACTAACCTCGGCGTAAGTTTGACTCACATCACCAGGCTGCATGGGTAGTAACTCTTTCTTTGCTGTTTTGCCTAGATGTTTTTCTAGGGTAGCGATAAAGTCACCGAGCTGTTCTGACCGATGGTTACCTATGTTGTAGATCTTGTAGTTGTCTTTGGCAGGGCTTTCAATAATGCGAACCAGTCCTTCTACGATATCATCGATATAAGTGAAGTCTCTTCGCATTTCTCCGTTATTGAACACCTTGATTGGCTGATTGCTTAAAATCGCCTTGGTAAATAGGTAATACGCCATATCGGGTCTACCATAAGGGCCGTAAACGGTAAAGAATCGTAGCCCTGTCGTGTTGATGTTGTACAGGTGGCTGTAGGTATGAGCCATTAGCTCGTTCGCCTTTTTGGTGGCAGCATACAGACTGATCGGATGATCTACTTGCTGATCGGTACTAAAAGGTACTTCTTTCGATTCTCCGTAGACGCTAGAACTACTCGCATAGATGAGATGATCAATACCGGAATGACGAACCTCTTCTAAGATGTTACCGAACCCTACCAGGTTACTCTGAATATACACCGATGGATTTTCAATGCTGTAACGAACACCTGCTTGTGCAGCCAAATGGCAAACCTTATCGATCGGATGTTTTTTAAATACCCCACCCAAAGCCTTTGCATTGGATACATCAACGCGGTAGAAGATAAAATTCGGATAGACCTCAGACAGACAAGAGATCTCTTCCAATTCAGCATCTACTCGAGCAATACCTAACTCACTTAGTCGAGCGAATTTGAGATCAGGGCTATAGTAGTCGTTGATATTATCGATCCCGATCACTTGGTGTCCGGCCTCTAATAACCGTTTACTTAGGTGATACCCAATAAAACCCGCTGCACCTGTTACTAATACAGTCATTCTCCTATGGTATAAACTTTAAACCCTTGCTGTTTAAGGGCGGTTTTATCAAGTAGTCGTCTACCATCGAAGATAAAGGCGGGCTTGAGCATCTGATTAAAAATGCGAGCGTAATCATAGCCTTTAAACTCATCCCACTCGGTAAGCACAGCAATGGCATGCGCCTTATCAGCCGCTTCGTATGGGTCATTAACTACCTTTAGGTAACGTTCATTTTCTTCTGGGCTTCGTGTCCCTAGGTAATTCAGATCGCTCAGCATTTGAGCTCTAGATACCTTAGGATCGTAAACGGTAATCTCTGCACGTTCTTCAATCAGGGCATCAGCTACATAGATGGCTGCCGACTCTCGGGTATCGTTGGTGTCTTTCTTAAAGGCCCATCCGTAAAAAGCAATCTTCTTGCCTGAAACGGTATTGTATAGACTAGAGATGATATGATCGGCAAAGCGACGCTTCTGATGATCATTCATGATAATTACTTGCTCCCAGTAATCAGCAACTTCAGTAAGCCCGTAACTACGAGCGATGTAAACCAGGTTGAGAATGTCCTTTTGAAAACAAGATCCCCCAAAACCTACCGAAGACTTTAAAAACTTCGGACCAATACGAGAATCAAGCCCAATCGCCTTAGCGACCTCATCTACATTAGCATCGGTTTTTTCACAAAGAGCAGAAATTGCATTAATAGACGATACACGCTGTGCTAAAAAGGCATTGGCAACAAGCTTCGAGAGCTCTGAAGACCATACATTGGTCTGTAGGATGCGCTCTTTCGGTAACCAGTGCTCATAGATAGAAGAAAGGGCATCTTTAGCCGCTTTCCCTGAAGGAGTGTTATCTCCTCCAATGAGCACACGATCAGCATTAAGCAGATCATCAATGGCGGTACCCTCTGCTAAAAACTCAGGATTCGATAGAATCTCAAACTTTACCCCGTTCCCGGTGTTCTCTAAAATGTTTTTAAGAGCCTGGGCGGTACGAACCGGTAGGGTAGACTTCTCAACAACAATCTTGTCGGTAGTAGCCACCTTAGCTATGGTACGAGCCGATAGCTCAATGTATTTAAGATCTGCTGCTTGTCCTTTTCCCTTACCATAAGTCTTGGTAGGGGTGTTGACCGAAATAAAGATGATGTCTGCTTCTTCAATGGCACGTTCTACCTCGGTAGTGAAGAACAGGTTCTTTCCACGCTGCTGACCCACAAGCTCAGCAAGGCCTGGCTCGTACACAGGGAGCTGATCTAAATCCTCATGATTCCAAAGCGCGATACGCTCAGGATTAATATCTGCTACGTTGACCGTTATCTCAGGACACTGTGAAGCGATGACCGTCATCGTTGGTCCTCCAACGTAACCGGCACCGATACAGCATATGTTTTTAATTGCTTTCATGTTCTATATAAATAGCGATTCAAAGGTAGTTAATACTGAAGTTTCATAGGGCACTTCGGTTACAGTGTAACCAAACACCAATTATTTTCCGATACAGAAATTAGAGAAAATTGATCCTAATAGATCGTCGGTGCTAACCTCACCTGTAATCTCTCCTAAATGGTGAATCACTTTACGAAGTGAGATGGCAAAAAGATCACTTGGAATATTTTGGGCGATTCCCGATTCTAACTCGAAGATTTCTTGCAGTGCACTATTCAAGGCGCCGTAATGTCTCGAATTACTAACTACGGTCTCGTTCGCCCCAGTTTTTGCTTGTAATACTCGTTGTACGAGTTGGCGCTTTAAGTCATCAATGGCAATTTTATTTTTTGCCGATAGCGATAAGAACTCAATGTTTTTAGGAACCTCAAGATTTAAATCTTGATTAAGGTCGATCTTATTAAATAGAATCATCGTTCTCGAACGATCAATATTATGATCGTCGAGTAATGAAATGGTTGTGCTAAGATCATTCTGTGTTGTAGATACAGCGTCTATGAGTAGGATTACGATATCCGCCTTTTGAGCACTTTCGATCGATCGAACGATTCCCAATTTTTCAATTTGGTCACTCGTTTCTCTGATACCTGCGGTATCAATAAATCGAAACAGAATACCGTCAATAATTAAGCGATCCTCAATAGTGTCCCTTGTCGTACCTGCAATATCACTGACAATTGCACGTTCCTCATTTAAAAGTGCATTTAATAAGGTGGATTTACCTGCATTGGGTGCGCCTAGTAAGGCTACCGAAACACCTTGTTTGATTGCGTTGCCATAAGCAAACGAATCTAGAAGCTCCTTTATGGATTGTTTGAGTTTTTCTAATAGACTTTTCAATTCATCCCTACTCGCGAAGGTGACATCCTCTCCAGAAAAATCTAGTTCGAGTTCAATCATAGAAGCCATGTGGATGAGTTGAGCCCGAAGATCTTTAAGTGCTTCTGTAAATCCGCCTCTCATTTGGTTGATGGCCAATCTATGTGCAGCTTCACTTTCTGAAGAAATGAGATCAGCTACTGCCTCAGCTGTGGTCAGTGACATTTTTCCATTGAGAAAAGCACGCTTGGTAAATTCTCCAGGTTCTGCAATTCTACAACGTTTGGTAGCAATGAGTTGATTTAAAAGTGTTTGCTGAATATAGGTGCTCCCATGACAAGAAATTTCAACCACGTTTTCACCGGTATAAGATCTAGGTGCTTTAAATATGCTTATTAAAGCTTGGTCAATAATTTGATGATTGAAGATAATATCTCCTAGATGTATGGTATGAGAATCTTGGTCACTTAATTTTTTGGGTCCAACCGGATTAAAATGCTCACTAATAAGATCAATTGCATCGGGCCCTGATAAACGAATTACGGCAATAGCTCCTGCACCTGGCGCAGTGGCTATTGCCGCAATGGTATCGTTGAAAAGCATATTAACTGTTTAGCATCACCGGCATAACAAGCATGGTAATACTTTCTCCGGCATCAAGACCATCTACAGGGGTCAGTAATCCTGCTCTATTGGGAAGGCTCATTGCTAATTGTACATCCTCACAATCAAGGGCGTTAAGCATTTCTGTTAGGAAGCGAGAATTAAATCCGATCTGAAGATCATCACCTTGATAGGAACAACTCAAACGCTCATCGGCCTTATTGCTGTAATCAACATCTTCTGCAGAAATATTGATTTCAGCGCCTGCCATTTTAAGTCGAATTTGGTGAGTGGTCTTATTAGAGAAAATCGAAACTCTTCGAACTGATGCTAAGAATTGCGCTCTTGAAACCGTTAAAAGGTTCGGATTTTCTTTCGGTATTACTGCTTCGTAATTAGGGTACTTACCATCGATTAAACGACTGATAATTTCGATATTGTCAAAGCTAAACTTCGCATTAACGTCTGTATAGGTAACCGAAACATTTTGGTCATGACCAACCAGAATGCTTTTAAGCACATTTAATGGCTTCTTCGGCATAATAAATTCGGCAGCCGAGTTGGCACGACAATCGTCTCTTCGATACTTTACTAATTTATGCGCGTCTGTGGCAACAAAGGTGATGTTAGAAAGGTCACATTGAAATAATACACCACTCATCACAGGTCTCAGATCATCGTTACCAGCAGCGAATAATGTTTTAGAAATAGCGGTAGCTAAAATGTCTCCTTGGATTTCAAAACCTTCGGCTTCGTTCAGACTTACCGGTTTTGGGAAATCATTGCCATCGGCAGAGGCTAAGGCGTATTTACCATTTGCGGCACTGATTTCTACTGTACCATTTTCTGAAACGATAAAGGTGAGAGGCTGTTCAGCAAATGTCTTTAGAGTGTCTAGAAGAAGTTTTGCTGGTAATGCAATTACGCCAGAATCACTAGAATCAACCTCTAATTCTGCACTGATGGTTGTTTCTAAATCTGAGGCGATTAGCTTTAAGCTTGATTCCTTTAAATCGAATAAAATATGATCTAAAATAGGTAGGGTGTTATTGGTTGCAATAACTCCTCCTAATATTTGCAAGTGGTCCTTTAAATAAGAACTTGAGACTATAAATTTCATAACACAAATATATTTGAAAACTAGGTTTTGCCGACCGATTTAAGTTTCACTTATAAACAATAGGTTAACACTTGAACCTATTTGCATTCCTAAGAGTGTTTCAGCAGACCCAGACAACCCGGGTACTCCTTTATAAATGCTAATCTGTAGGTGGCCAGCCGTGTTGTAATGAGCAATTTGTTTTCCTAAAGCAGCCCTACTGGCCGATTCGTCTTTTAGTATTCTTGTGGTGAAATCATTCAAGTTTTCATAGATGTGATCAATCTGATGATTTCTAAGATGAACCTGTGTTTTTCTCCCTGATCTTCTCGCCTCTACATCTACTTTTCGGATGTTTGTTACAAGATTTCCGAATCGATCAATGTAGATTACTTCACCAAAGATCTGACTAGCATCCTCGCTAATGATTCCGAATTGCTCAGGGTAATTGTATAGGTCTTGAATCTGTTTCCCAAGTAGCGCCAATGAACCGCCTTTGAGTAGGTGGGTGGCAACTTTACTAAAGGTTTCTAACTCAACAAAATCTGAAAAATCGGTGTAGGCCGTAATTTCTATTACTTCATCTATGTTGGATAAACCGACAATTGCTGGGATAATGCCGTTATCAGCAGCGATGAAAAAGTGATTTTTGGCTTTTACAATGACATGGCGCGCACCGGGGGTAATCGAGCTGTTTATGCCAATGATATGGATACTTTTATCCGGAAATTCTGAGTATGCATTTCGTACTACATAGGCAGCCTCCTTAAGATTAAAAGGACTGATTTCGTGTGAGATATCAACAATACTTGCCGAAGCGTTTAAGGTCAGTATTCTCCCTTTTACTTGAGCTATAAAGTGATCTTTTAGACCAAAATCGGTGGTCAAGGTGATTACTGCCATGAATTGTTAATAGAATTATAGATTCCTCTGTGGGTATTTTGGCTAAGTTTGTTTGAGGTAAAATTAGTGAAAAGATATTTTGAACGAACTCGTTATTGAACTTACAGATATCAGTGCCCAAGACTTTTTTGGGATGAACAATGAGACGATAACCTCTCTCAAGAATTATTTTCCAAAATTGAAAATCGTTGCCCGTGGAAATAAGGTTAAGGCCTTTGGTGACGAAGTGGTATTAGATGAATTCGAAAAGCGTTTTGATCTGTTAACCTCTCATTTTGCACGATACAACCGACTAGATGAAAATAGCCTCGAACGTATTCTTGCATCAGACGATTCTGAAGTTACTGCCCTCAAGGATGTACCAGAATCTTCAGATGCTACCCTCGTTCATGGAGTTAATGGCCGAAAAATAAAAGCTCAAACCTTAAATCAAAGAAGATTGGTTGAGGCTGTTCAGCAAAACGATATGGTATTCGCTATTGGTCCTGCAGGGACCGGTAAAACCTATACCGGGGTAGCACTTGCGGTAAAGGCCCTTAAAGAAAAACAAGTTCGTAGAATCATTTTAACCAGACCAGCCGTTGAAGCAGGAGAAAGTTTAGGGTTTTTACCTGGGGATTTGAAAGAAAAGCTAGATCCGTACATGCAGCCCTTGTACGATGCACTTCGAGATATGATTCCTCCCGAAAAATTAGAGAATTATATAGAGACAGGTGTGATTCAAATTGCTCCTATGGCATTTATGCGCGGAAGAACGCTTGACGGCGCCTTTGTAATTCTTGACGAAGCTCAGAATACCACTCATGCCCAAATGAAAATGTTTCTTACGCGGATGGGAAAGAATGCCAAGTTTCTTCTCACCGGTGACCCCGGACAAATTGATTTGCCAAGAAGAATAATATCAGGATTAAAAGAGGCGCTCCTTGTTTTGAACAAAGTCGAGGGAATTGGGATTGTTTATTTAGACGATAAAGACGTAATTCGCCACCGCTTAGTTAAGAAGGTTATAGATGCCTACAAAAACATAGAACATCAAAATTAAGATGACAAACACATTGATGCATACCGACTTTAATTTTAAAGGACAAAAGTCGGTTTACCGAGGAAAAGTAAGAGAGGTATATACCCTAGATAAAGGATTATTGGTGATGGTTGCCACCGATAGGCTTTCTGCTTTTGACGTAGTTATGCCTAAAGGAATCCCTTTTAAAGGGCAAATATTGAATCAGATTGCCACACGTATGCTTCAGGATACCTCTTCAAAGGTTCCCAATTGGTTGCTGGCTACCCCTGATCCTAATGTTGCCATTGGAAAGGCTTGTGAACCCTTCAAAGTAGAAATGGTAATTCGTGGGTATCTAGCTGGACACTCGGCTCGTGAATACGCGAAAGGTAAGCGTTCGCTGTGTGGAGTAGCCTTACCCGAGGGTCTTAAAGAAAATGATGCTTTTCCAGAACCTATAATCACTCCTGCAACGAAAGCAGAACAAGGAGATCACGATGAAGATATCTCACGAGAGGAGATTTTATCCAAAGGAATTGTGAGTGAAGCAGATTATCTAGTACTTGAGAAATATACTCGCACTTTATTTGAAGAAGGCTCTCGTATTGCAAAGGAGAGAGGACTGCTCTTGGTAGATACCAAATACGAATTCGGGAAAACGGATGAAGGAGAGATCGTCTTAATTGATGAAGTACATACGCCGGATTCATCTAGATACTTTTACGCAGATACTTATGAGGAGCTTCAAAGAAATGGATCACCTCAAAAGCAATTATCAAAGGAGTTTGTTCGACGTTGGTTGATCGAGAACAATTTTCAGGGACTTGAGGGGCAAACGCTACCGCACATGAGTGACGAATATATTGAAGGAGTGTCTGAACGTTATATCGAGTTATACGAAGCAATCACTGCCGAAAAATTTATTAAAGCCGATACCGAGGATATACAAGAGCGGATTGAAAAAAATGTAAATGCCTATTTAGAAAACTTATAAAGTTTTTTAGAGATAATTGACCGAAAATCATTTATTGTCAGGTAAATAGCGTTCCTTTGCAACAGAATTAAACATATTATGACTGGAACAGTAAAATTTTTCAATGAAACCAAAGGTTTTGGTTTTATTACCAATGATGAAACAGGAGAAGACGTGTTTGTTCACGTAACTGCTTTACGCGGGCTTCGTATTAACGAAGGTGACGCTGTTTCTTACGAAGAAGAGGCCGGAAAAAAAGGTACTCAAGCCGCCAATATTGAATTGATTTAATACAACCAATATATTGCGTTAACAAAAGCAGCCTTTTGGCTGCTTTTTTTTATGGATTTATTTAGGCAATAAAAAAACCGAATATCCAACTGTGATATTCGGTTCTTCTGATTGTAGCGAGGGGGGGAATTGAACCCCCGACCTCAGGGTTATGAATCCTGCGCTCTAACCACCTGAGCTACCTCGCCAATTGTGGTTTTTAAGAGGGTGCAAATATAGTTTATTATTTTTTTTAATCTCAACAATTTATTTAAATTGGCCACAATAGCCTTATAAAATAGGATAACATGACGAAGTTTGAAATTGAGTTTGTGGTTCATGCCTCACCATCATTATTATTTAATTATATATCAACACCTTCAGGATTATCTGAATGGTACGCAGATAACGTGAATTCACGTGGCGAAAAATTCATCTTTATTTGGGATGAGTCTGAAGAAGAAGCCCTGCTTTTGAAGAAGAAGACCGACGAGTTTGTTCGTTTTAAATGGATGTATTCTGAAGATGATGATACCTATTTCGAAATGCGTATTGTTGTTGATGAATTAACCAAAGATGTTAGTCTTTTTGTGATTGATTTCGCTGAGGACGATGAGGTTGATGAGGCTAAAATGCTATGGGAGAACCAAATTGATGATCTAAAGAAAATCATCGGTTCCGTATAAATATCTTTTCTTGCTATGAAAATTTGTAATGTCAACGGGTCATTAATTGATTCGGATGAGTACTTTTTGTCTCTAAACAGTCTGACTTCGGGTTATTCCATAAGAGTTTATGAGCTTTTAATTTGTGATCAGCTTGAGGAAAGTGTCTTTGAGCCGTTCTATTTTTCTCTCATGGCTTCTATGCGCATTTACCGTATACCTATCCCGGTAAGCTATACCTTAGAATTTTTCATAACCGAAACACATAAATTACTTGAGGCAAATCAGGTTGGTCTTGAAAAAGTAGCTGTGAATTGGACCATTTTTTTAAACAAAGGAGTTTCAGAGTTTTCTATGTATTTGAAAGAATTACCACAGGATTATTCAAGTACAAAATCGCTCGGGGAATTAGATCTTTTTAAAGATGGATTCTTAGGAGCAGACTACATATCAGGAGTACCATCAGAGAACCAAGCAGCATTGTATGTTGCTAAAGGGTATATGAATGACCATCAGCTTCAAGATGTTTTATTGATTAATCATAAAAAGGAAATTGTGCAAACCTCAAACGGATATCTATTCGTTCGTTTTGGGGATGTGATAAAGACTCCAGCAGAGTCAACGGGTGTAACTCGACTGACTTTAAGAAATCAGTTTATAAAACAATTAAAGGATAGGGGAGTGACTATTGAAGAAGTAGCTCTAACTCCATTTGAACTCCAAAGAGCAGACGAGTGCTTTATATATAACCCTTTGAAAGGTGTTTTTTCGGTTTCAAATTATCGCAAAAAAATCTATGAAACTAGTTTCACTGAAACTCTGAACTAACTAGTTATTTCTCGGATCTTCTGGTGCGTTCGCATAAAGAAGAAATTCACCTCCTAATTGGGTCATTTGATTCTTCCACATCGACTTTGGAGGTGATTGAAGAATTTTTTCTTTATCGCTGTTAGGAGCGACCACCCAAGAATCAGCATCGATTTCTCCTTGTAATTGTCCAAACTCCCAACCTGAGTATCCTAAAAAGAATCGAATTTTATTCGAGTCGATCTCACCAAGGGCTAATTGCTCGCTTAGTTCGTTAAAGTCGCCACCCCAATAGATACCATCCTTAATTAAAACACTATTTGGAATGTAATCTGGTAGACTGTGAATAAAATATAGATTATCAGATTCAACAGGCCCTCCTCTGTAAATCATATATTCAGAAGTTACTTCAGGAATTAAATCACTCAATTGGTAATGCAATGGTTTGTTCATTACAAATCCAATACAGCCAGACTCATTAACCTCTGAAAGTAAAATGACTGATCTTGAAAAGTGATAGTCTAAGGCCAAAGAAGGATCTGCTATTAGTAAATCTCCAGACTCAAACATGAATTAGAAATTAATTAAAAAAGATACGGCCCCAAAAAATGGGGCCGTATCAATAAATTGAAATAAAAGTCAATTAGTTTACTGCTCCTGAAAGCTCAGCACCTGCTTTGAATTTTACTACGTTTTTAGCTGCAATTTTGATAGTAGCTCCAGTTTGTGGATTTCTACCTTCTCTTGCACTTCTCTGAGATACAGACCAAGATCCGAATCCTACTAGAGAAACACGGTTACCTGCTTTAAGAGATCCTTCTACGTTACCTAAGAAAGATTCTAATGCTTTCTTTGCAGCTGCCTTAGTAATGCCTGCGTCAGCAGCCATTGCGTCGATTAGTTCAGTTTTGTTCATAATTATAGAATTAAGGGTTATAGTTTGATAACAATCAAATATAAGTGTTAATCTCACTTAACCTAGTAAATACGCGGGTTGGCATCCATTTTGTTGATAAGTTTAAGGGTTTATCAACAATTTTCTATCAAAAAACTTCTAATTCGAGGGGTTTATTGCCATTTAGCCCCGTGAATATTAGGGTTCCCGTTTAAAAAGTCTTTAATAAACATTCTTTTTTTACCCTCTAATTGCCATTCGACAACTTCTAACCAGGAGTCTTTAAAACGAATAAAAAGAGATCTGTTGATTACACGGATCATTCCTAGATGGTCATCGTGATCTAGGTCAGCCTCCTTTGCTTTCCAAATTTTAGCCCCAACTAATTTTTGATCGATTTGAATCTGTCCATGAGCCCCTGGGAATGGATTGAGTGCACGAACCAGTAGTTCGGCATCTAAGGCTTTTAACTCAGAATGTAGGTGAGTGTTTTCCTTATTCAGCTTTGGTGCATAACTCACGGCTACCGAGCTTTCATCTTGATTTTTTGGGCTTATGTTACCATCAATCAACCCATTAATGGTTTCTACGATCAGTGGCTTACCTAAGGCTAGTAATTTATCGTGTAGGCTTCCGCCAGTATCTTCCTTATGAATTTCGCATCTAGCCTGTAAGAGTATATTTCCGGTATCAATCTGATCATCGATCAAAAAGGTAGTTACCCCCGATTGCGATTCATTATTGATGATAGCCCATTGAATAGGTGCGGCACCTCTGTAGGATGGAAGGATCGAAGCGTGCAGATTAAAGGTGCCTAATTTTGCTGCTCTCCAAATTGATTCAGGTAACATTCTAAATGCTACCACTACTGCTATATCTATCCCGAGACTTTGATACTGCTCAACAAAATTTCTCTCTTTTAGGTTAGTAGGCTGTAGTAGATTTAATTCATTCTTTAGAGCAACTTCCTTTACCGCTGATTGATTTAATTTACGGCCCCTTCCAGCGGGTTTGTCGGGTGCAGTAACTACAATGCTAATTTGATAACCTTCTTTAATCAAATGTTCTAGCTGAACTGCAGCAAAGTAAGGGGTACCAAAAAAAGCAATCTTCATAGAATTATCGTTTTAGTAGCGTTCAAATTTATGGCTTTCATTCATTTTTATTTGATGACTATCTAATAAAGACTGAATAGGTAATTCAAGGCTACCAGGAGATGCTCCTGTTAAATAAACTAGTTCAGATAAGTTCACTGAATGCTTGTCAATTATTTTAAGAATTCGAGTTTCTTCAATGGAGCCTGGAAGGCATGACTCACAATGGTTGCATGGTTGGCTTCGAATCCCAAAATAATTACTGATAAATTGCATTTTACAGCGATCCGTTTGTAAAAATTCGATCATACTCTCCAGTTGAAGGGTCTTTCGTTCTAGATTGGGTTTGTGAACCTTTTTAATCAATGATTGTGTATAGGAATCTTCTCTAGGATACATCCAATGGATCAGTAACCCTTCTTCGGGTTCTTTTAACTTCAACTTACCTTGCCGCTCTGCTTTTTGAAGAAACGTTACGGTTTTCAATGAAGGGTTTGTCAGCCTAATGGTGCCCTCTGATTGAGTGCTTTTTAATTTTAAAAGCATTCGCCCGAAAGATATCTCAGAAGTGGATAAATCAAGATCCCAATGATCATTTAGTTGTACCTCCCATGTATCTAACTTATTTGGTTCTGCGGTTAAAACACCACAACGTTCTAAGGTGGTTATCGATTGATAGATGAAAGCGGGTTTAAACGAATACTTGTGACAGAACTGATTGATGCTCAAAATCGAATTTCCTTCTTGTTCTCCAGCGGCAATTTTGAGATGTGCTATCAATTTGCGGTAAACCCGATATAGATCTTCAACGGAAGGAGTTTGAGCTATAATTCGATTTCTTAATTGATCGATACTCTTGGAGTTCACTAAGAGTTCTGCAGAAGCCTTTTGTCGATCTCTACCTGCTCTACCGACTTCTTGGTAGTATTGAGCCAGATTTTCAGGTAAGTCAAAATGAATCACATTGCGAACATTGGGTTTATCTATACCCATACCAAAGGCACTTGTACTAACCATGACCTTAACTTTATTAGTGATAAAGTCTTTTAATCGCTGAGTTTTCAAATTCTCGTTCAATCCCGCGTGATAAAACGTAGCATCAACCCCTTTTTCAACCAACCACTCATACAGATTTTCTGTCCCTTTTCTACTTCTTGTGTACACTAGTACAGAGCCTTCCTCAGTTTGGTTTATTCGGGCTAATAACATCAAAGGTTTATCTTCATTTATGAAGAAACGGATATTCAAATTATCTTTTACTATGGATCCTATCACTTGTTTAGGAGCCTTTAAATGTAGATTATGAACAATGTCTTGAATAACCTCTTTTGTAGCTGTTGCGGTTAAAGCAAGAATCGGAGTGTATGGATATAGATCCCGAATTATAGATAGTTTCCTGTAGCTCGGTCTGAAATCGTGACCCCACTCAGAAATACAATGTGCTTCATCGATAGCAAATAGCGCTATATCTACTTGTTTTAGGTGATCTTGAACCACCGCATTGGCAAGTCTTTCAGGGGAGAGGAATAAAAACTGATAGTTGCCGTATTTAAGATTGTCTAAACGTTGTATGATCGTTTCTTGATTAATGGAACCGAATAGACCAATGGCTTTAAAACCGCGATCCTTTAATTGATTTATTTGATCCTCCATTAAAGCAATAAGGGGAGAAACAACAATACATACCCCTTCAAGTAAAAAGCCCGGTAATTGATAGCAGATAGACTTGCCAGCACCAGTAGCTAAAAGACCAAAGGTGTCATTCCCTGAGAGGACATTTTCAATGATTGATCTTTGATCTGAATGAAGTTCTTTAATTTGCCACCGCTCTAAGGCAATCGCATCAATGTCAGGTTTAATATTCAATCTAAGAGTGTTTTTAGAATGAAATCAGCACGTTCTTCCACGGTGGTTTGTGGAACAATGTTTATTTCATATCCGAAACAAGAATAAGCGTTCTTTAATGCTTCATCTATTTGCAAAACGCTTTTAAACGTTTCTAAACGGGTAGGATCAGGAGCATATATGGACTCCCAAGGTTCAAAATAGAAAAGCTGGTCATACTTGTTCTGTGAGCAAGTATCTTTGAAGTGTTGCGGGTATTGTTGATTAAAATGATCCATGTATGCCAAAACATCTACCATACCTCGGTCAAAGAAGGTGTCTTCCTTAGTTTGGGCCTGAAATCGATTCAATCTTAAATTCAGAAGGGTTTCGTTGAAGGGTAAAGGATCGTCGAGAGCTTCTAATGGATTTTCAAACACCCCTTCCTTATCGCTCAATAATGATGCAGTGTGATCTCTGATGACCTCATGGTCGACATGAAACCCTCTTTTTTCTAGTTCACATATGACACTGGTTTTTCCACTCCCTGGAGCACCACTAAACACTATTTTTTTCGGTTTACGCATTACTGTTCGATATCTTTGCCAAAAATACACCGAAATGAGTTCTACCTCCCAAGATGAATTTTATAAGAGTTTAAAAGAAAAATTAGAGAACGAAACTTCTTGGCCTTCGATATATCTCTTTAAGTTTATTGTAAAATCAAGCTCTCAGTCACTCGATGCTGTAGTCGCCGTTTTCGAAAATAAAAAAGAAAGTATACAATTAAAACCATCAAAAGCTGGTACTTACACAAGCGTCAGTGTTAAAACTCTTATGCTTTCACCGGATGATGTAATTGAAAAATACAAACGTGTGGGTGAAATTGAAGGAGTAATTTCTTTATAAGCCCGAGGATATACGTATTTTGCGTAACATATGATTTTAGAAAGTTTAGACCACTTACAATACAATACGGAGCGTAATGCCCTTATTATTCCTGAAAATGGCCGCCATTTTCAACAAATGGTAGATCATGCCATGCAAATTGAGGATCGTGAGGAGCGCAATAGGGTTGCACAATCGATCGTTGATATTATGGGAAATAGGCAACCTCATTTACGTGACGTGCCTGATTTTCAACATAAATTATGGGATCAACTTTTTATCATGTCCGGGTTTGCACTCGATGTTGATGCTCCATTTCCTAAACCATCTGCTGAATTGTTGGCTCAACGACCAGAGGTATTACCTTATCCTCAGAATTTTCCGAAGTATCGATTTTACGGGAATAATATCAAGCGTATGATTGATGTTGCTGTGGGATGGGATGATGCCGAAAAGCGAGAAGGCTTCGCATATGTAATTGCGAATCACATGAAGAAGTGTTACCTAAATTGGAACAAAGACACAGTAGATGATCAAGCCATCTTTGATCACTTAGAAGAGTTAAGCGGAGGTATTCTAAAACTAACTCCTAAGGAGGATAAACTAACCGATAGCGAAGAAATTCTTAAGAATCGAATTAATCGTCCTGCCAAAACACAGGCACGTAAAAATCATCGGAACAATCGCTCAAAAAAGAAATAGAATAGTATGTCGAGCTTCATTATTGAAGGTGGTCACCCACTGTCAGGAACGATAACTCCACAAGGAGCCAAAAATGAGGCTTTACAAATACTATGCGCTGTTTTGCTTACCCCAGAGCGCGTAGTTATTGAGAATGTTCCAGATATTGTTGATGTAAATAAGTTGATCGATATCCTAGGTAAACTAGGCGTAAAAATTGAAAGGCTTTCTAAACATTCATATGCTTTCACTGCAAATGAGGTGAATGTCGATTATTTGCAATCTGAGGCTTTTAAGAAGGAGGGAGCGAGTCTCAGAGGCTCTATCATGATTGTTGGTCCGATGCTTGCTCGCTTTAAAAAGGGCTTTATACCTAAACCGGGAGGGGATAAAATAGGTAGACGGAGATTAGATACCCATTTTGAAGGATTTATAAAATTAGGAGCTAGTTTCAGGTACAATGAAAAAGAGTTCTTCTATGGTGTTGAAGCAGATGAGTTAAAAGGTTGTTACATGCTTCTAGATGAAGCTTCTGTGACAGGAACTGCTAACATCGTTATGGCTGCTGTTTTAGCTAAGGGTACTACAACGATTTACAATGCTGCCTGTGAGCCTTATCTACAGCAGTTGTGTAATATGCTGGTTAGAATGGGGGCTAAAATTCAGGGGATTGGATCAAATTTACTTACCATTGAAGGGGTTGAATCGCTGGGAGGAACCACCCATCGATTATTACCCGATATGATCGAAATTGGTAGCTGGATTGGTCTTGCTGCAATTACGAAATCAGAACTTCGTCTGAAAAACGTCGTTTGGGAGCAGTTAGGTCAGCTGCCGCGAGTTTATGCAAAATTAGGTATCACTCTCATAAAGGAGGGTGATGATATGATTATCCCTGCGCATAAAGAAGGTTACGAAATACAGTCATTTATTGATGGCTCACACATGACCATTTCTGATGCTCCGTGGCCAGGTTTATCCCCGGATGTTCTTTCTGTATTGTTAGTAGTTGCTACTCAGGCACGAGGATCAGTTCTGATTCATCAAAAAATGTTTGAGAGCCGTTTATTCTTTGTAGATAAACTCATTGATATGGGAGCGCAGATTATTCTTTGTGACCCACATAGAGCTAATGTGATTGGACTTGACTTCAACTCTTCGTTGAGAGGAGCAAAAATGAGCTCTCCGGATATTAGAGCGGGTATGGCATTGCTTATTGCCGCTTTATCTGCCAAGGGAACCTCTGAAATTCAAAATATTGAACAGATTGATCGTGGTTATCAAGAGATTGAATTGCGATTACAATCGATAGGCGCAAAAATTAAGAGAGTCTCTTAAATAGACCTTTCAATAAGCATATTTCGTACCTCGTTAAAGAAAGGGTTAGTAAGGCGGCTTTGAGTTTTAAGAGCCTTAGAATCTTCAAAAAAAGTATCTATTTGTGCTAATTTAATCTGTGCGGAGAGTGCTAGGTTGCCGTAATCGTAAAAGGCCATACTCCATTTATTGAACAAGCGTTCAGTCTTCTCCTCAGTCTGAATAATCTCAATATTCTTATGGCGTGTATCAGATTCAATAAGTGAGAATAAACGGTGTACCTTATCCTTTTCGCCTTCTAGCAATTGCAAGAAGCGTCGATTATGGAATAAAAGGCATCCCGTGATGTCGTGCTCGGCATTGAAGTCCCTAGCAGCACTGAGCATCTGATATACTTCTGCATTGCTAAAACTCTCCTCAGCTACCGAGCGGTAGATTAGAGAAAACATAGGTTAGGTTCTATGTTAAAGGTAATCTAAATAATTGATTATCAACTATTTTTCGGCATAAATCGTCGTTTGGTCGGGATAGGTTGCAAATCTGATGGGTTCTGATCCATGAGTCATTTCTGCCTTTGGCCATGGCCATCCTCCGAATTCGGTAATTCGGTACTTGGCAATAACCGATTCGATTTCGTGACTTTCATTCATTACGAAGGGCCCGTATTTTGCGATGGGTTCATTGATGGGTTTACCTTGCATTAAAATGAGATAGGCTTCTTTTTGGGATGAATTGGTCAGAGTGATCCCTTCGGATGCCTCTATTTGTAAGCCTTCATTCTTAGTTAAAATGTACTCGTTATAGATAAGTTCTTCGCCATCGTATAGATAAAGGTTTCGAGAGATGCCTTCGTTTACTTTATCAAGTGACAGTACGGCTCCCGGGTCTAAGATGAATTGCGCAACTACCAATTGATTTTCAGGATGAACAGCCCAGGAGTTAGGTGGACATTTATGCTGTACAAAGTCACCGTGAGATCCGTAGATTAAACGGGTGAAAACACCTTCTTTCTTCCACTTAGGAACTTCGTGATTCCAGATCATATCAAAATGCGGGTCAACGTATTTACTGGCTTTTGGGAGATTAAGCCAGATCTGAAAAAGTTCTAATTTATTTGATTTTTTGGTATCTAGTAATGGGAACATTTCACTGTGCTGAACGCCGCTGCCGGCTGTCATCCATTGAACATCACCTTTACCAAAACGTGCTTTGGCTCCGAGTGAATCGCTATGATCGATATATCCTTCAGTTACTAATGTGATCGTCTCGAAACCGCAATGTGGATGATAGGGGAACCCAGGCACTGATTTCCCGTGATACATGCGAAAACCGTTCTTAATAGTAAAATCACTTCCTAGCGCTCGATCACTCACGAATGTGCTATCGATGCCTTGTTCAGAGTTGCCGGGGGGATAATGATCATTGTGATGTGCACAAAACAAGAAGGGATCTTCAGTGGGCCAAGGAAAGCCCATACCAAACTTTTTCATAGCTGCTGATTTTTTACAAATTTATAGGCTTTGAAAGATTATTGTCTTAATCTGTATTAATAAAAAAAGCCTCCATCGGGAGGCTTTTATTGATTATTGATTAATGGGTGGTGGTCCATCAGGTACAATGGCTTCGTATACGGTATTTCCTTTCCTTTCCTTGTACTCAGCTTTCACTTGTTCTACCCATTTAGGATTTTCAAAAAGGTCAACCATAGTCATTCCCATGGCTTTTGCGGCGTAAGTCATTCCTTTATGTCCAATACTCATTCCTCCACAAGCAACAACAGCCCAAGAGTGCCAAGGTGTTCCTTTTGGAGCAGTAGTCACTCCGAGGTTAATATTTGCAACATTCCAGCTAACATCTCCAACATCAGTAGAACCTCCTCCTGGATGCTCTGCAGTAGGAAGTAATGGATTGATTGAAGCATCCATTCCCACCTGCTCTTTTCCAGTTTCTTGTTGAATACGTTTACCAAATGCGATTTCGTCTTCGGTATACTCAATGGGACCAAGGAGTTCTAGATTCGACTGCATAATTTCACCACCTCGGCGGTTAACGAGAACTTCATAAATACCCGAGATCAGTGAGATTTTGTAATCTACATCAGCCATAATTGCTGCTCCCTCAGCCATTTCTTTGATTCGCTCGTAAACAGGCATCATACCTTCTCTCTTGGTATCTCTAACACGTACCCATAGTTTGGAGTAATCAGGAACTACATTCACTACCTGGCCTCCATCTTGGATGTGATAATGTATTCTAACGGTAGGTTTTACATGTTCACGGTAGTAATTGATCCCTGTGGTATAGATTTCTAGGGCGTCAGATGCCGAACGGCCGTTCCATGGATCCGCAGAGGCATGAGCGGTTTGTCCGAAAAATTCTACTTTAAAATCTACTAAGGCTAGTGAACTTTGAACATCTGCCTCAGTTTGAGCAGCTGGGTGCCAACTTAGATTTACATCGACATCGTCCCATAGGCCTTCACGAACCATCCAGATTTTACCAAAGAATTTTTCTTCAGAAGGGGTACCCATAAACTTAACAGTCCCTTCTATTTTTCCTGTTTCAATAAGTTCTTTTACTGCTAGTGCAGCACCTAAACTACCAGCACCGAATAAGTTGTGTCCACAACCATGTCCGGCGGCACCTTCGTTTAAGGCCTCTTTTACTGGGCTCGCCTTTTGCGAAATCCCGGGTAGGGCGTCGAATTCACCTAAAACAGAGATTACTGGTGAACCACTACCATAAGTAGCTACAAATGCGGTTGGAATACCTGCAACACCACGCTCTACATTGAATCCCTGAGATTCGGCGTAGTCAGCTAAAATTCGAGCTGATTGATGTTCTTCAAATGCTGTTTCTGCAAGAGCCCATATAGAATCGCTGATCGCGATAAGTTCTCTTTCATGTTTTTCTACTGAAGCAATAATTGCTTTTTTGTGTTTGCTTAATCGCTGAGCATTCGCTACAAAGAAACTAGCGAACAACAGAGCGAATAGAAATGATTTTTTCATATCTCTTTAAAGGTTTGCTAGTGAAGATACGAAAAGGAACCTTAAGAATTGAGTGCTTGTTTATAAGTAGAAAGACAACGCTCTCGTGCGAACTTGTGGTCTACCATCGGTTGGTATCGCATCGATTCAAACTCTGGAACCCATTTTCTGATATATCTCAAATCTGCATCGAATTTTTTGATCTGAGTTATTGGATTAAAAATTCGGAAGTAGGGAGCCGCATCCACTCCAGATCCTGCAGCCCATTGCCAGTTACCCACATTGCTCGCTAACTCAAAGTCAAACAATTTTTCTGCGAAATAAGCTTCTCCCAGTCTCCAATCAATTAATAGGTGTTTGCATAAAAAGCTCGCTACGAGCATTCGTACTCGATTATGCATGTATCCCGTAGCATTTAGCTCTCTCATACCTGCGTCTACCAAGGCATATCCTGTTTTACCTTCTTTCCAACGCTCAAAATCTTCAGGTGCATTTCTCCATTCTATTCGATCATAGGCAGGTTTGAAGGAGTAATTAACTGTTTTTGGGAAGTGCCATAAGATTTGCTGAAAGAATTCCCTCCAAATAAGTTCACTTAAGAAGGTATGATTCGCAGACTGGAAAGCCTTTTTAGCTAGTTGTCGAATTGAAACCGTTCCAAATCGTAAGCTAGTACCTAGCTGAGAAGTACCTGGCACTGATGGAAAATTACGAGTGTCTTCATAATTATTGATGATTGCATCGTTCAATCTAATGGTCGGAGCAGGTAGGTTACTTGGAGAGAAACCGATATCAGATAAAGTTTGAACGATTTTGAGTTGAGTGCTCAGCGTGTTGAACCTATCTAGATAGGGTGTTATATTAAACTCTTTAAAATCCTCCTCAGGATTTAATTGACTCATCCACTTCTTCTTGTAAGGTGTAAAGACTACGTAAGGTGATCCGTCATCCTTCACCACTTCATCTTGTTCGAAGATGACACCATCCTTCTTACGAATCAACTCAATACTGTGTTCCTTTAAAAGTTCGGCTATTTCGCCATCTCTTTTTCGAGCGTAAGGTTCATAATCTGCACTCGTGTAAACTCTTTGAATCGAGTTTTCCTCAACCAGTTGCTTAAAAACAGAAGTTGGTTTACCAAAGAAAATCTGAATGGATTTTTGCTTTGATTCAAGAGATTTATTTAAGGACTTAAGACTGTCAAAAATAAATTGTACCCGGTGGTCATTTTTTTGAAGATGATCTAAAATAGACGGATCAAAAATGAATATAGGGGATACGCTATCGCACTCAGTGAGTGCCTGGTGCAATACCTTATGATCGAACAGTCTTAAATCACGACGAAACCAAAAGATTGCGTTCATGATATTAAATACTCAATGTTGATTTCCCTCCATCATTACCGATAACTTGCCCGGTGATCCAAGAACTGTCATCGCTGAGAAGAAATAGGGCTAGTTTCGCCAGATCAGTGGCTTTACCTATTTTTTTAAGAGGGTGCTTCTCTTCAATCATTTCACGTTTCTTGTCATTATTTAGCAAGCGGGACGCCAATGGGGTATCGGTAAGCGAAGGAGCGATACAATTCACTCTCCATTTTGGGGCACTTTCAGCCGCCAATGATTTAGTAAAGCCTTCAACCGCCGCCTTCGCAGCAGCAATTGAACTATGAAAGGGCATTCCTAGTTGCGCCGCTACGCTTGAAAAGAAAACGAGAGAAGCACCTTCACCCAGCTGGCTACTGATTGATTTTACGCATCTTACCAAACCAAAGAAATTGATTTCCATATCTGATTTGAACTGCTCTTCCTTTAACATTTGTAGGGGTTTGAGAGCAATACTTCCTGGTAGATAGCTAAAACCGTCTAAGGCTCCAACTGTAGACAATTCAGACGCATCTGAGGTCAACACATCAAAGCTAAGATGGTTGAAATGAGAATGATCAATTGCTGGACGATTTCTAGAGGCCATAGTGACCTTATGACCTTTTTGTAATAGCTCCTCGGCGAGGGCTTTTCCGATTCCTGTTGAACCTCCTACAAGAAGAATGTGTTTCATGCTTTTATTCTTTTAAGTTGAAATGAATAGTGAAGATTCTCCGCAGCTGGATAAAGCTTGATTAATTGACTTTTTCTGAATGAGAATGCTTTAAGTAGCGCCCTTTTAACGATTAAAGTGTAGGCGATACCGCCTAATATTCCAAAGGGCATTTGAAAATATACGCGATCAACGATGGTGCTCCCTGCCTTTGACTCGGTAACCTCGTGTTCGTGGTTCCAAGATTTATAAGGACCGTACAATTGCTTATCTGCGAATAATTTCCCTTCAATATAACTGGTGATTTCGCTAACCCATAGTGTTTTGTATAAGGGCAACGGGGTAACACTATAATGAAGAATTTTACCTGTGTAAAGCGGAGTGGTGATCGAGCTTTTGATGGTTAAATTCATTGGCTCAGGTGTCAAGAATTCTAAATTCTTGGCATTTGTAAGAAATTGCCAAGCATCATCTGTAGCAATAGGTAATTCTTGAACCGCTTCGAGGTAGTACCAATACATATCTCAAAGATACAATTTGTTTAACTATCTGAAGTAAAAAGATAAACAAAATCTAATCTTCTAAAAACTCGATAAGTCCTTGGTAGAGTAGGGCAGTTGGTAATCCGACCACAGCGGGGTAATTGCCTGAGATATGGGTGATGCCAATAAGCCCGATCCATTCTTGTATACCATAAGCACCCGCCTTATCGAAGGGTTGGTAGTGATCAACATAATATTCGATCTCTTCATTGGTAAGTGCTCTGAAATGCACTTCGGTAACTTCGTATGAAGTCCATCTTTTATTTGAATCTCCGATACAAAGTGCAGTGATTACCTGATGCTTATTGTTGGATAATGCTTTAAGCATTTGAATAGCCTCTTCTTTATTTTCGGCTTTTTCTAAGGAGGTATTATTGTTCCAAACAACCGTGTCAGAGGTTATGAGAAGCTCATTCTCCTGGAGTGTTGGTTCGAGTGCTTCGAATTTTAGCTCAGCTAAATAGATGGCGATCTCTTCGGCTACCAAATCTGGCGGATAGTTTTCTTCTACAGATGAGCTTCTCGTAGAAAAGGTAAGATGGAGCGATTCGAGAAAGTCTTTACGCCTAGGAGATTGTGACCCTAGAACTAATTTTTTGCCCTTACGCGCTAGTAATTGTTGAATCATTGTTCCAGTGCCCATTAACTTTTAATACTTGCTCGATGACATCTCTAACACATCCTTTACCTCCATGAATATGAGAGACATAATCCGCTTTCTCTTTGATTTCAGGGACTGCATCCTGCGGACAGGTGGCAAGACGACAAAGTTGCATCGCCGGTAGATCGGGTAAATCATCACCCATATAAAGGGTCTGTTCAGGGTTTATTCCGTAATCCTCGAAGTATTCTTTGAGTACTGTAGCTTTATCGTGTGCACCTAAAAAGATATCCGTAATACCTAAAGCTTTTAAGCGATCTTTTACAGCCTTATTAGTGCCCCCAGTAATGATTCCAATTCCATAACCCGATTGCAATGCTACCTTTAATGCATAACCATCCTTGACATTCATGGTTCGAATAAGCTCGCCATTCGCGTCAATACTTACGGTACCATCAGTCATCACTCCATCTACATCGAATACAAAATGTTTAATATGGTGTAACTCTGCTTTAAAAATCTTCTTCATAATAGGTTTTGATAGATTCGCTTAACTGCTCGTACAAAGGTAGTAGCCTTTTTTCTTCTTTGAGCAAACTTAAGTGCGTCTCTAAGGTTTTGGTATCCTTTCTGCGTGCTGGGCCACTTTGAATTTCTTTTGCATTCTGATGGATTGCTTGACCTAGTCCTTCTTCAAGTAACGGTATTAAAGCTTGAAACGAAATAGCTTCCTTTTCTAGGTAGGCCTGTATTAATGCAATTAGGTGGTTACTAAAGTTTTGGCTCATCACTGCTGCTAAATGCAGCTTTTGACGCTTTTCACTGGATAAATGTTGCACTTGATTACTCAGTCTTTGGGCCAATGAGTACAGTTGTTTGGTAGTTTCTTCGTTACTTCCTTCGATGAGTAGTGGTATTTCTTTGAAGGACCGAATCACTGACTTTGAAAAACTTTGAAGTGGATAAAATACTCCTTCTTTCCCATTAAAATGACGAAGTGGGGTAGCACCGCTACAATGAGCTACTATTCC
>JAAZVY010000036.1 GCA_018623195.1 Flavobacteriaceae bacterium
TAGGGTTAAGGTGGTTGTTAACCACACTTTGATAAATAGGATCTGAAGCTTCTGCATTATTGACATAGGAAACCTGTTTTAGTAAAATTTGACTCCCTTGTTTTTCGAATTGAATGACTTGTTCTGCAGTTTTTGATCCTGCATTTCGATAGGCTGAATACCCTGAAGGTAGCTGCACATAGCGGCTAACCATCAATAGCGGCTTTTCAAGTACAGAGTCGTTGAATTGAAGAAACAGCTTTTGTTTGTTTTCATCAAAATAGGTGCTGAGCATCCCCTTTGAAGGCTCAATTTCTTTAACAATAGAGTCGATCGGTTGCTTCTTCTGAGCGAGGATACTACTGCTAAAAAGGCTTAAGACAATTAAAAAAAGTGTTCTCATGTTAGATGTATTTCTGGGGTCTAGCTAAGATAAAGGCTTTTTATTTTTTTTGATTTACTCCATTGCGTTCGTAGTTGAGGATCGCTCTACCAAGGCCCGCCATAAAGGGAAATCCGATTGAATCATACTCATAAATATTGTCATTGAAGATTTGGTTTTCATTGACATGAACAGTGGCGGTGAGCAGAAATTCTGCACCTGATACTCGGTCTTGGATGTACGCGGTTTCGGTAAGGGTACCATAGGCATCTCCTACTTTATTGAAGATTCTTACCTTATCGGTCATCATTCCCTTTTGGTCTCCGTAAATAAAGAACTTGACATAACTATCATAAAGATCGGGGTCACTACTATAGTCGGGGTCATTACTTTCAAGGGTGTTTCGACTCATCCAATATTGTAGAAACTCGTAGTCCTCTTCAAGTAAACCGAAGCGCTCCTCTGAATCAAAGATTTCAGGAAAAACAATCCGTTTTAAAATTCCCTCCAGATCATGAATACTGATGCGATTTTTCTTTGAGAAATCGAAGGGCTCATTAACTAAGGTGTTGTTGTCTAGGTATCCGACCCCCTTGATTAGCTTCTTTAAATTTCCATTCTTTATGATCTCCTTGGCCTTAATGCTTCGCTGCTTGTAAAGGGTGTCTTGTTTTCCCAAAAAGTAATACTCCCAGGTGGTATTATTGTCTGCCCCAAATAAAAATTTGTGATGAATTGAGGTCTCTTTTAATCCTTTATCTCTTAGTTGGCTATTGATATAATCGGTGCCTAAAAAGTCAAAGAGGTAATTGTATGCATCGTTATCACTTACCAGAAAGATCTTTTTAATCAGATGAGCGACACTTAGACTTCCACTCAAAGCGGTACTGTCTTTGAGGGCGATCGGACGATTATCTCGATCTCGAATGTGAAAGGGAGTGTTTCTATCAATAGCTACACCTTCAGCTTGTAATTCTCTTAATCGTTGCAGCGCTAGGGCAGCAACAGGAAGTTTAGCAGTTGACGCCGGATAGAAATAAGTTTCACTATCCTCAAATAGGGAATAGGTTGTGAATTCGGGGAGATTGTTTTCCCCTCGTCTTATCTGGGTGTAACGAATTTGAACTTCGTGCTCATCGGCTAAATCGAGAACCTTTTTTACTTCGAATTCAGCATCAATGAGAGCTTGTTCGAGGGGTGTAGGTTGAGTGCACGAAAGCATCGAAAAGCTAAGCGCAATAAAGAGGAAGGATAAAACAGGTTTTGCCATTATCTTTGAGTTACCATTAAATGTAAGGATTTACTATGCGAAATACAGATAGCTTATCAGCTTTAGATCGTATTCAAGTAATTGGTGACCGTGTGTTAGTTAAACCTAGAAAAGAGTCTGAACGTACGGCGAGTGGACTATATCTTCCGCCAGGAGTTAAGGAGAAGGAGAAGATTCAATACGGATATATTGTAAAGTCAGGACCAGGTTATCCCATCCCTCATGCAACAGAAGAAGACGAGCCATGGAAGGCCGCCGAGCAAAGAGTAAACTACGTGCCGCTTCAAGTTAGAGAAGGAGACTTAGCCGTATTTCTTCAGCACTCAGCCTATGAAGTTCAGTATAAAAATGAAAAGTATTTCATCGTACCGCAATCTGCAATTTTGATGATTGAGCGCGATGAGGAATTATTCTAAAGATTGGCTTATGTCTTCTAATTTAGATCTGATTTGACCGATTCTCTCGACTTTCGTTTTTTAGAAACGATAAATGATTTTAAGCAATTAGAACCTTTCGCTGCCTCGATTTGGGAGCAGCACTACACTCCAATTATCGGTGCCGATCAAGTGGCTTTCATGCTGAATAAATATCAAAGTGCTCAAGCCATGTTTGATCAGTTTTCGGCGGGTTATAAGTATGCTGTCGTCATATCTGGGAGTCAAAAAGCGGGGTATTTTGCTTATGATGGTAAAGCCGAGAAGGAGGTTTTTATAAGTAAGTTGTACATCCACAAAGATTTCAGAAGAAGAAGGCTAGGTAGGCGCGTACTTGATTTTATCTCAAAGGAAGCTAGGACTCTAGGGTGTACGGCGATGACCTTGTCGGTGAATAAGGACAATTCTGATAGTATACAGTTCTACACTGCTTATGGCTTTCAAACGATTAAAGCCCAAAAGTTAGCCATAGGCGAAGGATTCTACATGGACGACTACGTTATGAGTTGTCCTGTACAGCGAGAATAGATTCTCTCCACAGAAAGAAACTCAGAGACAAGATTGCTAGGTTCTTGATGATGTATTGTCCTACTAGGGTAGGCGTAAGTAGCGACTGCCATGCATCATTGGGCAGAACAATTAATGGTAAAATGGTCATAACCATATGTGCCCAAAGGGTGATTATGGCCACTTTAGTCAGCTTCTTAAAAAGAAATGAAATACCTAGTAAGCATTCGAAAATTCCAAAAGCAGGAATAAAGATCTCGTCTTTAATAAAGAGCCTAACGGTAATTTCGCAGAGATGATGAACTAGCTCTTCTGCCGGAGAATCTCCAAGAGTCTTAAGTATCCCGAACCAGAAAAAGATAATAAAGAGCGAAGCCCTCGCAAAGTTTTCGGGGCGTTGTAAAAGTCTGTTCATTTTGGTAGTTTGGTCTAATGTCGTGTAAATTTTTGGATATTTAATCCTTTGATGAGGTTACCTCTATTCCATCTTTGCTTCGTAGCTTTGCAAACCGACAAAAACAGTTATGCAGGCAACCAATCGAGGTATTTTTAAAGGTTTATTTGTTTTATTCTTTTTGACCCTTTCAAAAGGTCACGCGTTTCAAAATGACTCATTAATCAACCAATTAGAAGAGGTAATTCTAGATGGGCGACTAGGCCAGACCCTTTCGAAACAATCAAAAACGGTGGAGATAATATCCGCAGCTGATTTACAGCGATCAGGATATACGACTGTTGTAGAGGCTTTACAGCAGGTTGCGGGTTTAGACATTCGTAGAAGAGGAGTGGGGCCTACCCAAGCAGACGTTAACCTTAGAGGGGGAACTTTTGATCAAACTCTACTGCTCATCGACGGTATTCGCCTCGAAGATGCTCAGACGGGTCATCACCTTTCAAACTTTTTACTGCCCATTGAATTGATTGAGCGAATCGAAATAATTAGAGGCCCTGCTGCTAGAATCTATGGTCCTAATGCATTTGTGGGTGCGATTAATATTATCACGAAATCTTCGTTGCAAGAGAAAGCATTAGCGACACTTGAGTATGGTTCTTTTGGTCAGAATGGAGCGAGATTAACCGCTGGCACTGCTGGCAAAAATGCCTCTCTCATTGCACATGCCTCTTTGGTCAATAGTGATGGTTATCGATACAATACCGATTTCAAGTCTAGAACCGTTGCACTTAAAAGCGTTGTTGACACCAATCATCCGACTGAGATCCTTGGATTCTTCAATGATCGAAAATTTGGGGCGAATGGGTTTTATGCCACCCCTTCAGCTACAGATCAATATGAAGAAACTCAGGCAAGTTTAATTGCAATAACCCATAAAATGAAAGGTGCGGGCTGGAGTCTTACACCAAGAGTTTATTGGAGAAGAGGACAAGACATGTACGAGTACATCCGCAATCGCCCTGAAATCTATCGCAATCTGCATATTGCACACAAATTGGGAGCGGCACTTGACGGATCGGTTGAAAATGGCTTTGGTAGCCTCGGGTTTGGGGGAGAAGTGGCATCGATAAGTATTCAGAGTAATAATCTAGGTGAGCGAAATCGAAAAATGGCAAATCTATTTTTAGAACAACGTATTTCTGTTTTGAATAGTCGAGTAGATATCACCCCAGGAGTTGTGGTTAACCACTTTTCTACAGTAGGTACAAAGGTTTATCCAGGGCTAGACATGGGATGGCAAATTAATCCATCCTTACGCGGGTATTTGAATTATGGAAAGACATTTAGAGTGCCCACTTTTACTGATCTTTATTATAGTGATAGAACGACTTTAGGGAATGAAAATTTACTTCCAGAAACTTCAAATGCGATAGAAATCGGACTTAGAAAGGTAAGTGCGAAGAATCAATGGTCATTTACATATTTTAAGCGAAACTCATCAAATCTTATCGACTATGTGAAGCAAGATGAGGAGGCTTTATTTGAGGCACGAAACATTGCTGATCTTACCACAGAAGGAATTGATTTAAATTATCGTTATCGTTTTGGATCGTCAAACGCATCCACTCTTTCTCTGTCATACACCTACATGAATCAAGAATTTGGGGAGGATGTTTTCGCCTTTTCTAGATATACCATTGATAACGATCTCAAGCATCATTTTACCGCTCAGCTATCGGGTAGGTTAACTAAAACGATTACCGGTAGTTTAAATGTTAAGTGGATTGAACGTGCATCGGATAGAAGGTATACCGTGGTTGACGCGACCTTAAATCAATCGATGGGGAATTTTAACTTGCAATTGGGTGCTTTCAACCTACTGAATCAATCGTATTGGGAAACGAGTTTTATCCCTATGCCCAGTCGCAATTTTGGGCTAAGTCTTACTTATTCGCTTTAAGACTTAAGTAAAAACTCGAATAGGTTCTTTTTGGCACGGTTCTTGGCATCAAGGGGTTGATTACGGAGTAAAAACACTCCACAACTCTTTTAATGCATGAAACGATCTTTACTTTTACCTATCATAGGAGTATCAGCACTAATTCTTGCTGTATTCTTGGCAAATAAGTTAGTGTCCTCGAATAAAACCCCTCAACGTACCGTTGCTAAGACCGTCAAATCGGTATTTGTACATGCGGCTGAAAACACCTCTATTCCTCTTGTGGTTTCATCAAACGGAAGACTAGTTGCCAGACAACGGGTCGAGTTATTTTCAGAGGTTCAGGGCGTTCTAAAATTCACCGGAAAAGCATTTAGGTCGGGTCAAACCTATAAAAAAGATGAAGTAATCTTGGCACTCGACGATTCAGAATTTGCAGCCTCTGTCCGATCGGCTAAAAGTAATTTTTTAAATACTCTTAGCACTTCTTTGGCAGATATCGAGCTTGATTTTCCTTCAATTTATCCGAAATGGGAGGCCTATGTAACAGCTTATAATATCGATGCGCCTACTGCAGAGTTACCTTCTTTCGACTCAGAGAAGGAGCGTTTTTTTATTAGCGGAAGAGGGATTCTGAACGCGTACTACAATGTTTTAAATCTAGAGGCTAGACTTGCAAAATATACGATTATTGCCCCTTTTGACGGAGCCCTTTCGTTAGCGAACGTAACCGAAGGAAGTTTGGTTAGAGCCGCTCAACCGTTAGGCACCTTCATTGAAAAGGGAGTTTTTGAAATGCCTGTTTCGGTGCCTGCTACCTATGCTGAGAATTTACGAATCGGCAAAGAGGTAACCCTACACAGTTTAGAATCTGAAACAGAATATGAGGGCAAGGTAGTTCGAATTAATCCATCGATTGACCAAACAACTCAGACCATCGAGGTAACCCTTTCGGTTAGAAGTCAACGGTTACGTGAAGGCCAATACCTAACCGCTGAGATTGAAATGGAAACTATAGATAATGTGATAGAAATTGATCGTTCTCTGGTTCTTGACTCTCAGGAGATTTTCGTGGTTAGAGAGGGTTTATTGGCTCTAGTTCCTGTCGAGGTGATTCATTACACTGAGAATACGGCAATTATTAGTGGAGTAGCAAATGGTGAAAAGGTGCTATCGAAAACCTTGCCTGGAGCGTTCAAGGCTCAGCCGGTGAAAATCATTGAAGACTAGTCGGATGCGAAAGTTAATCTCTTATTTTATAAAATATGAGGTTGCGGTAAATATCGTGATCCTCTCATTTGTGATTTTCGGTCTCGTTGGAGCCTTTTCATTAAACTCATCGTTTTTTCCGCTCTCTGATTCAAAAAATATTTTGATTTCTGTGGTATATCCCGGGGCATCTCCTCAAGAAATCGAAGAGGGAGTCGTTCTTAAAATCGAGGATAATTTAAAGGGACTTCAGGGAATCGACCGAGTAACTTCTACTTCTCGGGAGAACAGCGGTACCATCAATGTTGAGATTGAAAAGGGTCGAGATATTGACTTTATGCTTCTTGAGGTTAAAAATGCGGTCGATCGGGTGCCGAACTATCCGACGGGTATGGAACCCTTAGTGGTTGCTAAGCAAGAGGTAGTGCGTCAAACCATTAGTTTCGCTATTTCTGGTGATGATATTCCACTGTCAGTTCTCAAACAGGTCGGACGCCAAGTTGAAAACGATCTCAGAGCCATCGAAGGGATTTCTCAGATTGCAATTACCGGTTACCCTGAAGAAGAAATTGAAATTGCACTAATCGAAGACCAGTTGCTTGCTTACGATATCAGCTTCTCAGAAGTAGCCCAAAAGATTGCCGCGAGCAACCTTTTAATTACCGGGGGTACGGTAAAGGCCGACGCTGAAGAATATCTGATTCGAGCGAATAATCGTCAGTACTATGCCGATGAACTTTCAACCATTGTAATCAAGGGACTACCTGATGGGCGAATGTTGCGCTTGTCTGATGTCGCTACCGTTCGTGATCGATTCGCTGAGTCCCCGAACGCTACTTATTTTGATGGAGAACGCGCTATCACGGTAACCATTACCTCTACTAACACCGAAGATCTTATCGGAGCTGCTGAGGCAGTTAAAGAATACATTGATGTTTTTAACCAAAAGGCTTCGAATGTAAAACTTACTGTGGTAAACGATCTGTCAACCACACTTACTCAGCGTACCGAATTACTCACTGAAAATGCCATTATGGGAATGATTCTCGTTCTGGTATTTCTATCCTTATTTCTAAATACACGTTTGGCGTTTTGGGTGGCATTTGGTTTACCTGTTGCATTCTTAGGGATGTTTGTGGTTGCTCCATTCGCGGGGGTTACCATCAATGTACTTTCGCTCTTTGGAATGATCATTGTGATAGGTATTCTGGTAGATGACGGAATTGTAATTGCCGAAAACATCTATCAACATCATGAAAAAGGAAAATCACCCGTTCAGGCTGCTATTGAAGGTACTCTAGAGGTTATTCCTCCGATTGTTTCAGCCATTTTAACCACGATTTTAGCCTTCGGCATCCTTCTATTTTTAGATGGTCGAATTGGCGAATTCTTCTCAGAAGTATCTGTAATCGTGATTCTGACTTTGGTGGTATCACTCGTCGAGGCATTGATCATTTTACCTTCGCACTTAGCTCACTCAAAGGCGCTGAAGCCTCAACAAGAACCAAAGACTTTAATCGGTAAAGGGTTTGCGAAGATGCGGGTAATTAACCAAATGGGTGATCGCGCGATGGTATGGATGCGTGATCAACTCTATACGCCCTTCTTGAAATTTGCACTAAAAAATTCATTCTTCACTTTCGCGATTTTCTTAGCGCTTTTAATCAGCACTTTCGGATTCATTGGAGGAGGAATTATTCAAACCACCTTCTTCCCGAGAGTTGCTTCTGACCAGGTAAGTATTAACCTTCAGATGCCTAACGGAACGAATGAGAAGGTAACCGATTCTATCATTCGCCTTATTGAAGAGAAGTCGCTGATTGCTAATGAAGAATTTACAGCCACTTATCTAGAAGGTACTGGCAAAAAGCTTTTCGAGAATATTATCCTCAGATTAGGGCCTGGTTCATCTACGGCGAGTTTACAGATTAACTTATTGCCCGGAGAGGAGCGTCCAGACGCCATCAAGGCGAACCTAATTACCACTAGAATAAGAGAACTGGTCGGGCCAGTCGCTGGGGTTGAGAGTTTGGTATATGGATCGGGCGGAAACTTTGGGGGTTCACCCGTCAGTGTTTCTCTTTTAGGAAACAACATTCAAGAGCTCAAAGAAGCTAAAAATCTATTGAAGCAGGCAATGCTCGAAAATGCGCTTCTCAAAGATGTTTCTGATAATGATCCTGCCGGTATTAAAGAAGTGCGACTTGAGTTAAAGAGCTCTGCTTATCTACTTGGGCTCGATTTGAGAACGATTATGGCACAGGTTCGCTCGGGATTCTTCGGAGCACAGGCACTTCGTTTTCAAAGAGGTCAAGATGAAATCAGAGTCTGGGTTCGCTACGATCGCGAAAATCGTTCTTCACTGGCTGATCTAGATGAAATGAGAATTAGCACTCCTTCAGGGGGGCTCGTGCCGCTCAGAGAAATTGCGACGTACGAAATCGTTCGTGGAGAAGTCGCTATTAATCACCTCGATGGTCAGCGTGAGATTCAAATTAATGCTGATTTAGATAATCCAGATACTACGACTGCAACAGAAATTTTGGATTGGATTAAAACTGATGTGATGCCCGATATATCGGCGAGATTTCCGACCGTTACTCCTTCTTATGAGGGTCAAAACCGTGAGGCTGGCAAACTCGTTGACTCGCTTCGACTCGTTGGTTTAACCGCTCTTTTCCTAATATTTGTAGTGATTTCATTCACCTTTAGAAGCTTTTCTCAGCCCTTACTCCTTCTAATGTTGGTGCCGTTTAGCATTACTGCGGTAGCATGGGGCCACAAGATTCACGGATTCCCGCTGAATATTTTATCGCTTCTTGGTATCATTGCCCTCATTGGAATCATGGTTAATGACGGGCTCGTTCTTATCGGAAAATATAATACGAATTTGAAGGCTGGGATGAAACTGGAGAAAGCCCTTTTCGAAGCGGGAAGATCTCGCTTTAGAGCTATTTTCTTAACCTCGATCACTACCATTGCTGGTCTTGCTCCTTTGTTACTTGAAAAAAGTAGACAAGCACAATTCCTAAAGCCTATGGCCATAGCCATTGCTTACGGTATCGGGTACGCCACCCTATTAACCTTGGTGATGCTTCCTATTTTCTTGCTTTTTGGTAATCGAATCAAACTGGCAATTCACTATTTAAAAACTGGCGAACGCATTGCTCCACGATTAGCTGAGCGTGCAGTTAAAGAACACCTACAAGATGAAGTTTAAGTTTTTTTTCATAGCAGCATTAACTCTTGGGTCGGTATCGGCCCAAGAGCTTTTGACTCCAGAGCAAGCACTATCGCTTACCTTAGAAAACAACTTTGGGATATTAGTTTCAAAAATTTCTGAATCCCAAGCAGAGAATAACGCTTCGATACTAAACACTGGCTTCTTACCGACGCTAACTGCAACCTCAGGAGCCAACATCGCTAGAGATAATCAAGAAGCGGTTTTTCAAGATGGTAATTCGAGAACGGTCGATGGCGCAGAGACCAAGCGCTATAATGCTTCAGTAAATCTTAATGTTACCCTTTTCGATGGTTTCGGGAGATACTATAATTATCAACGATTGAAGGAGCAGTATGAGCTTTCGGGTTTACAGGTTAGACAAACCATAGAGCAAACACTTCTGCAATTGTACACGGCTTATTACGAGGTTGCCCGATTAGATGAATCGGTTCGTATTCTAGAGCAAACTTTTCAAAATTCTAAGAAACGCTTGCAACGTGCAGAGAAGCGTTTTGAATTCGGTAGTGTTACTGGTTTAGATGTTTTGAATGCAAAGGTGGATTTAAACTCAGATAGTATTAGCCTTTTAGGACAACGCCAAGCGTTATTGAATGCCAAAAGGAGTCTAAACACCTTGTTAGCGAGAGATTTGGAAATTGCATTTGAGGTGAGCCCTATGGTCGCTTTTTTGTCTAGTGAAGCGCTTCAGAATTATAAAGAGTCGTATCAGGCGAACAACACTCGACTATTGCTCAATCGCTCCAATCAAGAAATTAGCGAACTGGGTTTAAAAGCTCAGAAGTCCACTTTAATTCCTAGACTATCTGCCAATGGGGCTTATGGTTACTCAGAAGGACAGTTTCCAGCAACAGGGTTCTTAGCTTCTAATAATACCGTTGGATTAAGCGCGGGAATTAATCTGAACTGGAATCTTTTTCAGTCAGGCTCGCAACAAGTTGGAATACGAAATGCGCGTCTAGCGCTAGAGGCAACTCAACTTCAAGAGAAGCAAATTGAACAAGAGGTGCTTAGAGACCTTCGAAATGCAGAGGGTAATTACCGAAATGCTCTTGAAGTATATCGTCTTCAGCAAGAAAATGTTACCACCGCTTCAGAAAACTATCGTCGCGCACAATCTCAATTCGAACTCGGTCAAATCACCTCTATCGAACTTAGACAGGCGCAAATCAATTTACTCAATGCAGAGCTTGTTGGGATTCAATCGAAGTTCTCGGCTAAGCTGGCTGAATTAGAGTTTCTGAATCATTGTGGAGTTTTACTCGACGTAAGTATTTAACGAACCTTTGCTTTTTTGATCAGGCGAGCAAATAGTCCTGGCAGGTAGCGTTTGACATAGGCTGCGTAGCTTTCACGTCCGATATAAACCTCACGTTTATTTTGCGCAATGGCTCTTATGGTTTTTTGAGCACACGCCTCGGCACTTATTCCTTTAGCTTGTGCATCATCCATCGAACCTAAACTGGTACCATCCCCGGTAAGGGCGTTGATCGAAACCTTTGTTTTTACAAACCCTGGAGCTGCGAGGGTTACTCGAATTCCATGGTCTTCAAGTTCGGCTCTAAGACTGTCAAAGAATCCGTGTAAGGCATGTTTTGAGGCGGCATATCCTGAACGATACGGGGATGCAAAAACTCCGGTAAGACTGGTAATTACTGTAAAATGACCTTTCTTTTTCTCTAAAAAGTGCGGAAGAATAGCCTTAGTAAGAGAAACCGTTCCTAGGTAATTAATGGCCATCAGCTTTTCATCTACTGAGAACAAGGTGTCCTTTACCAAAGATCGCTGGCTTATACCACCACAGTGAATAAGGTGATCGATAGGACCATGGTTATTAACCACTTGGGCTACAATCGAATGATGCGAGTCAAAGTCACCAAGATCAAGGGGTTCTAAATGAACTTTAGAGCTGGCACATTTATTTTTAGTCTCCTCTAGTTCGTTTAGATTTCGAGAAGAGAGAATGAGATTGTTTGCACTAGCGAGTTGTATGGCTAGTGCTCGACCGATGCCTGATGAGGCTCCGGTAATCCAAATAGTCTTTTCTCTAATCATCTTTTTTTTCTAAGATAAAAAAAGCCACTCATGGAGTGGCTTTCACGTATGAATCTTTAATTCTCCTTATACGAGCTCTTTGTCGATGATCTCTTGCAGGGCATTTTTTGGTAGTGCTCCCGCCTGCATCATGGGTTGACGGTCTTTAGGGATGAATAAGATGCTAGGAATACTTCTAATTTGAAATACTGCAGATAGTTCTTGTTCAACCTCTGTATCTACTTTGTAGATAATGACATCAGGGTTCTCATTACTTAGTTCTTCAAGAATTGGAGCGACCATCTTGCATGGGCCACACCAATCGGCGTAAAAATCAATAATGGCTGGCTTATCACCTTTATAGTTCCACTCTTTTTCAGCGGTATAATCAAAGATGTCTTCTTTGAATTTCTGGGTCGTTAATTTTACAGTAGGCATGTGCTTATTTTTTACAAATATAGACCTTCGATTATCCCTTTTCTGTTACTTAGGTTACTTGCTATTCAGGGCTCCAATTCCTGCTTCAAAAAGTAGTTTGTTTAGGTTAGGGATGGCTTCTGATTCTAATCGATCACCTTCGGTTTTTAGTAAAGACCATTCCTTATTGAGTTCTTCAATGACTCGTTTGGTGCCTTCAGTTACTCGTGGCTCTGAAGAATCTGCTTCATTGAATGCTCGGATATAATTGGCCGTAAAACCATTCTCATAGTTTTCTACATCATCGTAAGCCTTGCTCAGTCGTTGAACCATTTTAGCATCCCAATCATTCAGTTCTTTTTGTAAAGCTTCAGCTTGCTTCTTTAGTTCTCCGGTCAAATTACCGCTCGTGAGTTTTTCTAGCTGGTTTGAGAGGCTGTGAAGTCGATTTGTTTGACGAGTCATTTCGTTATAGTTATCCTCGGCAGCCTTCATGAAGGAATCATAAATTTCCCACTGTTCTTTGGACGTTTTTGAGAGTGGACTTGCAACGAGTTCTAAAGGCTGTCTAACTACTTGGTCTTTGAATTTAAGTTCAATTTGGTATTGTCCTGGGCTTACTTTGTGTCCTCTGAAACTAGCCTCGATATAAACTTCTGGTACGCCTTCGAGGTTAGGGTGTCTTAAGTCCCAAACAAATCGATTGAGGCCTTCTTTTTTAGGCAGAGTAGGTTCGGCCGAAGGGTATCCGTCGTATGAGACATAGTTGGCGTCTTCTATAGAGCTAAAACTTCTTATTATTTGACCTTTTTCACTATATAGGGTGAGGGTGACCTCCTCATCTTCTGAAAGCGTCGGTAAGTGATAGTAGATAGTGGCTCCGCTCGCCGGATTTACTCCTTCAAAGTCATTTTTACCACTCGGATCGCTGCTATCCATGCTACTATACCAGTGTCCAAGCATTGCTGTTTTGGGTGGATATAGCGTTTGAACACCGCCACTAGCGTAGGATCGAATGACATTTAAATCGTCTAAAATCCAGAACGATCTTCCTTGGGTAGCGATTACTAAATCATTTCCTTTAACAAGAAGATCGGTTATTGGTACTACGGGTAGGTTGCGCATATATTTTTCCCAATGTGCGCCAGAGTCGGTTGAGATGTATAACCCCAATTCAGTTCCTGCGAATAGTAAATTGGGCACCTCTGGATCTTGACGTATTACTCGGGTATAGGCTCCGTAAGGGATCCCTTCGTTGATGGCTTCCCATGACTTCCCACCGTTTTCAGTTTTGTATAAACCGGGATGGTAATCTCCGAACTTATATCTAGTGGTTGCGATAAATAGAGTATTATTATCATGTGGAGACACCTCGATGGCATTAATTAAGGTCTCTTGAAGTTTCTTAGGAGTGATATTGGTCCAAGTCGCTCCACCGTCAATGGTACGATGAATCAGCCCGTCGTCACTTGCGGTGTAAAGTGTGCCGGGTTGATTGGATTCTGTGAGATAGGTTAGTGTACCATAATTTTCTGCCCCTACAGCTTCATTGGTATAAGGAAGTCCTCCTTTACCCTGTTTTTCATCTTGATCTCTGGTAAGGTCTGGGGAAATTACCGTCCAGTTCTGACCTTCATCAGTCGTTTTTAAAACGTATTGCGCTCCATGGTAATAGGTGTTTTCTTCATGGATAGAACGAATGATAGGGGCATTCCAGTTGAACAGATATTTCATGTCTCTTGCAGCTAGACCAAGGTATTGTCTGGGCTCGTTTATGATGTTTGTGCTAGCAAGACTGGTCATGTCAGTAATGTCGATGGAACCGAGATAGCTGCCCCCCATGGTTTTTTGAGGGTTATTCGGATCAAAGGCTACAAAGGCACTTTCTCCACCTGCTGCATACTGCCAGTGACGTTCACTAATACTGCCCATACCCAGAGCAATCGTTGAAATTCGAAGCGATGTGTTGTCTTGCTGTCCGGCATACAGGTTATATGGCCATAGATTATCTGCAGAAACTCGGTAGAGTTGTGCGGTAGGCATATTGTCCTGGTGCGTCCAGTTTTCACCATCATCAAAGGTTATCGATACTCCTCCGTCGTCTGCGATGGCTCGGTTCTTTGGATTATCTGGGTTAATCCACATGTCGTGATAATCTCCGTGGTATCCGTCAATGACCTTGAAGCTTTTACCTGCATCTGTAGAGTAGAGGTGTGGAGCACTTAAAACAGTTACTGCTTCCCTATTTTTTGGGTCTGGAAAGACTTCGATATAATACCATGCTCTTTGAATGAGGCGGTGATCGTCACTTACTCTAGACCAAGATTCTCCTGCATTTTTAGATAAAAATAAACCTCCAAGCTCCTTGTTTGAATCACTTTCGATAAGGCTATAAACCCAGTTTGAATCAGCTCTAGAGACAGCAATAGACATTTTACCTAAGGCTTCAGGAAGGCCGTTTTCGAGTCGTTCCCAAGTCTCACCTCCGTCGGTAGATTTATATAGACCGCTACCAGGGCCTCCCGATCTGATCTCCCAGGGTGAACGCTGATAATCCCACATCGAGGCATAAAGCACCATAGGGTTATTCATGTCTAAAGACAGATCGCTCGCTCCGGTATTTTGATCTACATGCAGTACCAACTTCCACGACTTACCGCCGTCGATACTTTTATAAATTCCGCGTTCTTTATTGGGTCGGTAAAGGGCACCTTGGGCTGCCACATAAAAGATGTCAGGGTTAGTCGGATGAACTACTATTCTAGATATGTTTTCAGTGGCCTCTAGCCCAAGATGACTCCATGTATTACCGGCGTCATTTGACTTGTAAACCCCGTTTCCGTAACTCGTCATAACTCCTCGAGGAGCATGCTCACCCGTTCCTGCATAGATGATATTGGGATTCGATTCAGAAGTGATGATGGCTGAGGTGGCTCCGACTGAAAAATATCCATCTGAAATATTTTCCCAGCGATGACCGGCATCAGTAGTTTTCCAAATACCACCTCCCGTAGTAGCCATATAATAGGTAAGCGGATCACCTTTTACTCCTGAGACTCCGTTCGCTCTTCCCCCACGAAAGGGCCCGATGTTTCTGAAAACTGTGGCGTCTAACTGTTTTTCAATGGATTGTGAGAAGCTTGAGGTTACTGTAAGCAACGACAGGGCATAGATGAAATGCTTCATAGAATGAAAAATTAACCGATTGAATTTAGGGATTGTTCGCTATCGACCCTAATTACTTCTTCTCTTTTTGATAGAAAGATAAATAGAGAGTAAGCCGATGATAATGGCAGCTGAGGTTAGACCATAATAACTGGTGGTCAGACCAAAGGTTTCAGCAGTGATCCCTAAAATTACCGGCCCAGTCAGAAACCCTGAATACCCGAAACCTGCTACAATAGCAATGGCCTTGCTCGAAGGGATTTGTTCTTGTTTACCCGCCATTCGAAATAGCTCGGGGACTAAAACTGAAAAGCCTGCTCCTATAATGGCAAACCCAATAACGCTAAAGGTTGAATCGGCAGTTAATACAGCTAGGTATCCGATAACAGAAGTGAGTATCCCTAGAATCAAGACCTTTTCTGAGCCAAGTCGGGTGCTAAGCCCGTCTCCCAAGAATCGCCCGAGAGTCATTGTGATGGAGAACACTAGAAATCCTGCCCCGATCCATGCGGTATTTACTTTTACGATTTCTTCAAGGTATAACCCGCTCCAGTCGACAATAGCCCCTTCACTTCCCATAGCTACTAGCGATATTATCCCTAATAAAATAAGAGGTCTTAGTGCGTTTGATGGTCTTTTGCTTCCTTTGGCAATTGGTGCAGTTACCGATTCGTATTGTTTACTTAACGAGTAGTTGGGTATCGCAATAAGTAGGACAATGAGTAAGCTGTGTACCACCGGTGCATTTAAAATAGGAATCAAAAAGGTTCCTAGACCCGCTGCCACTCCGCCTAAACTAAAAAAGCCATGCATCGCGGCCATTAAAGTTACTTTGTCGTTTTTTTCAATTTGAGAAACTGTGGCATTCATCGATACATCGAGAAAGCCTTGGGCTGCACCCACCAAGAATAGAGTAATACAAAGAGTAATATAACTATGAGCTAAATAGGGGCCAACACCGAATACGCAGAGCGCGAGTAGTCCTAGTTTTGTAGACCTTCCGCACCCGAGAACATCGTTGATTTTTGGAGCTAACGTTAGAATGAAGAAGTTACCTAGGGCCATTGCAAAAATGGCAAGGCCTAATTCAGACTTATTAATTCCTATGGTCTCCTTAATGGTCGGAATATAGATGGCCCAAGTTCCATAAATCAAATTGAGGCACATAAAGGCATAGGCAGGTGCCCAATACCGACGATTACTTAAAATAAGACCCAGTGAACTCATCGAAAAAACAGTCTTTGATTGACTGCCGCAAAGATGAAAAAGATTTGATAAGGAGCTAATGAATCTTAATGCTTAAATTCACCTTTTCAAAAGAATTGACATGAAAGAACA
>JAAZVY010000073.1 GCA_018623195.1 Flavobacteriaceae bacterium
GGAATCCCAGGAGTGAAAACCATTCGAAGTTCATCGATGCTGGGTTTTTCAAGCATTTATATCATTTTCGAAGAGGATATTGACTTCTATTGGAGCCGTAGCCGAATTCTCGAAAAGCTAAATGCCTTGCCAAGTGGGTTGTTACCCGAAGGAGTTTCTCCAGCGCTCGGGCCAGATGCGACCGCATTAGGACAAGTCTTCTGGTACACTCTCGAGGGACGTGATTCAGAAGGCAATGCCACTGGCGGATGGAGTCTCGATGAGCTCAGAAGTACCCAAGATTATTATGTTAAATATGCCTTAGCATCTGCGGGAGGCGTCTCAGAAATTGCTTCTATTGGAGGTTTCGTAAGAGAATATCAGATTGATGTTGATCCTGAGCGATTGAAGGTCTATGGTATTGATTTGGAGCAAGTAGTTTCGGCCGTTAGGCAAAGCAATAGAGATGTAGGGGCTCAAACCCTTGAGATCAATAAAGTAGAGTACTTAGTTAGAGGCCTAGGTTACCTAAAGTCGATTGAGGATCTAAAAAATGTAACCGTTACGAGTTCAGATTTTAAATCCATTCCGCTCAGTGACGTGGCTCGTGTAAGTTTGGGTCCGGCCGAACGTAGAGGGATGCTAGACAAGGCAGGAGCTGAGGCTGTAGGGGGTGTTGTGGTGGCGCGCTATGGATCGAACCCACTCGAGGTGATTGATCAGGTGAAAGAAAAGATTGAGGAGTTGCAAAAGGGGCTTCCGACCAAAGTGCTAGCTGACGGTACAGAATCAAAGGTCACCCTGGTACCCTTTTACGACCGAAGCGAACTGATCTATGAAACCCTTGATACGCTTAACCTAGCGCTTATTCTTGAGGTGCTGATTACCATGCTTATTGTCATTGTCATGGTGTACAACTTACGAGCGTCATTGTTGATCTCTGGTTTACTTCCGGTGGCCATTCTATCCGTGTTTATCGCGATGAAATACTTCGGGGTAGACGCGAATATTGTTGCCCTTTCTGGTATAGCGATTGCGATTGGTACCATGGTGGATTTAGGAGTAATACTCACTGAGAACATTCTGAACCATTTAAAACAGAAAGAGGGGCCTGTCGTTGATATCGTTTATGAGGCCACCACTGAAGTGTCGGGCGCGATCATCACTGCGGTATTTACAACCATCATCAGTTTCATCCCGGTGTTTACTTTAACCGGTGCCGAAGGAAAATTGTTTAGTCCTCTAGCCTTTACCAAGACCTTCGCTTTACTTGCGGCGATTGTGGTGACGCTTTATTTGATACCGACCTTCGCAGTTTTGGTATTTAAAAAACCAAAAAGCGGGCGCCTTACTAAAATTAGTTTAAACACAGCCTTAATCCTATTAGGTATAGGTGGTGTTATCGGTGGATTTATCCCTTCCGGAATACTTCTGGTCTTCGGCGCATTGGGCATTGCAAATCTTTTAAATCAACTAGACAAGGAGTCGTATACCAAACTGAATTTAGGTTTCAGCGTACTTACGCTTATCGTTTTATTAGCCCAGTATTGGAGACCTCTTGGTTTTGACCGAAGCTTAATGAGCAACTTACTTTTCGTGAGTTCGATTTGTGGAGGCCTGCTCGGTGGTTTCTATTTATTTAGAACCTACTACACTCGTATGCTTAGATGGGCGCTTGCGCACAAGGCTTATTTCTTAAGTATTCCCTTAGTGATATTAATGGCGGGCTACGCTATTATGCGTTCTACTCCTGAAGAATTTATGCCTTCACTGAACGAAGGGTCATTCCTTCTCATGCCCACTTCAATGCCACATACCGGGGTATCAGAGAATCGGGATATTTTGCAGAACCTGGATAAGGCGGTTGCTCAAATCCTAGAGGTAGAAACCGTAGTGGGTAAATCGGGAAGAATTGAATCTGCCTTAGACCCTGCACCTCTTTCGATGTTTGAAAACGTGATTATCTATTACCCAGAATACGAATTGCGTGCCGGAAAGCCAGCCACATTTAAGGTGGATGAATCGGGTCGATTTATTCTTTCTAATGGAGGTGTTATTGTTAATCCAAATTTGACTTCAGAGGATCAGCAAATGCCGCGATTTGATCATCGTTTGTTGATTGAAGATGCGGATGGTGAGTATTTCAGAAATTGGAGACCCCGTATTCAGTCTCGAGATGATATTTGGGATGAAATTGTTCGCGCTACCGAGTTGCCTGGGGTAACCTCTGCGCCAAAGCTACAACCGATTGAAACACGACTAGTGATGTTGCAGTCGGGCATGCGTGCTCCGATGGGAGTCAAAGTAAAAGGACAAGACCTTACTACTATAGAATCGTTCGGATTAGAATTAGAATCGCTGCTAAAACAGTCTACGGGAGTTAAGCCCTCATCGGTTTTTGCGGACCGAATTGTGGGTAAGCCCTACCTTCTTATTGATATCGATCGCAATGCTTTACTCCGCTACGGGGTGTCGGTAGATCAAGTTCAAAAGGTGATTCAAGTGGCTTTGGGAGGTATGCCAATTACCCAAACCGTTGAAGGAAGGGAGCGCTATACGGTGAGGGTTCGATATCCGAGAGAGCTTAGAAATACTCCAGCTACGATTGCAAATACCTATATCACCGTCGCTAAGGGAGTGCAGGTTCCCTTGTCAGAATTGGCATCGATTCGTTATGAAAAGGGACCTCAATCGATCAAAAGTGAAGACACCTTCTTAGTGGGTTATGTGCTCTTTGATAAGAGTGCCGGATATTCAGAAGTCGAAGTCGTCGAAAACGCTCAAAAACTCATCGAAAATCACATTGCCTCAGGGGATCTAGTGGTTCCTCAAGGTATTAGCTTCGAGTTTACCGGTACTTATGAGAATCAGCTTAGAGCCGAACAAACCCTCTCGATTGTGGTGCCCCTTGTTTTGCTCATCATCTTAGTGATTCTCTATTTACAGTTTAAATCGATGAGTACCACGCTTATGGTATTCTCAGGAATAGCAGTGGCCTTTGCTGGCGGATTTATCATGATTTGGCTTTATGGACAGCCTTGGTTTTTTGATCTATCCTTTTTTGGGGTGAATCTAAGGGAGTTGTTTCAGATACATCCGATCTATTTAAGTGTTGCGGTATGGGTAGGCTTTATTGCCTTATTCGGAATTGCAACCGACGATGGTGTACTTATGGCCACCTATCTCGACCAATCCTTTGAAGGAGCGACCCCCAAGAGTATTACTGAGGTTAGAGACCTAGTGATCAGTGCTGGAGAGCGACGAATTCGTCCCTGCCTGATGACTACAGCGACTACGCTGCTCGCTTTACTTCCGATTTTAACTAGCACGGGTAAGGGAAGCGATATTATGATTCCCATGGCGATCCCAAGTTTTGGAGGAATGGCAATTGCACTAATCACGCTATTCGTGGTCCCTGTGCTTTACAGTTTGAAGAAAGAATGGCAATTAAAAATGACGTCTGATGAGAAATAAATTGAGATTCCTTTGTGCCCTTTGGGTCGTATCGGCAAGTTCTTTCGGACAAAGCCTGCAAGATTATATTCAAATCGCTGAAGAAAACCATCCGCAAATTCAGGCGATACTATTGGCCAATGATATTGCCAATGAAAAGGTCAATCAATCGCGTATTCTGGCGAATACGGAGCTAAGTCTCGGATACTTTATCAGTGAACCAGAGACACGCACCGGCCCGCAGCAGTCAAGAATAGCAATAGGTCAAATGATTCCCTGGTTCGGGACCTTATCGGCTCGAGAAACGTATGCCCAATCGTTGGCGGAAAACACATTCATCGAGCTAAGTATCGCCAAGCGAAAGCTAAGTTTGTCAGTTGCTCAATCTTATTATGAACTCTACCGTTTAAACAAGAGCTTAGATTTAGTACTACAAATTCTTGATTGGCTTGAATTAAGAAGAGCCCAATTACTAGGCTCTTTATCTGCGGGTGAATCGGCGCTCAGCGAGTTACTCGAATTAGACATTTTTGAGAATACTCTGAAACAACGTAAGGGTAGTCTCACCTTCGGATTGAAAGCTGCAAAGCAGAAGTTTAATAACTTGGTTGGACAGGCTTTGGGCGATCCCATCGAGCTGCCCACAGACCTTTCAATTGCTGAGGTAATTTTACCTGAAACCCCTGACTTTACCAAACATCCTGAGCTACTGTTCTACGACGGTTTATTTGAATCGGTTGAAGATCTAGAACGATTGAATCAAAAAGAACGCCTACCGGGTATTGCCTTTGGAGTAGACTACCTATCGGTTGCACCAAGAACAGATTTGGCGGTTACCGACAACGGAAAAGATATTTTAATGCCTCGAGTAAATCTATCGATTCCTGTATTTGGAAAGAAGTATGAATCGAAGAGTAAGCAAAACAAGATCGAGTTAAGTCGAATAAGAGCTGAACAGTCCTTTAGACTTAATCTAATTGAAGACCGTTATTTCGAAACCTTAGCTAAGTTTAAAGAAGCTCAGCTGACTATTGAACTGCTAGATGATAGCCTTGAGCGGTTAGCTCAGACAGAGGCGCTGTTGCTCAGTGGGTATATTGCTGGGGATATCGATTTTCAACAACTAATTAGGCTTAAAGAAAATGAACTCACCCTTCAGCTTCAACAGTTAGCTGCAGTGGTGACTTATTACAATCAATTATCAGTTATCAATTATTTAATTAATCCTTAATTCACTA
>JAAZVY010000008.1 GCA_018623195.1 Flavobacteriaceae bacterium
ATCAATTGAGAATTGCTGCCTTTGGAGCTGGAGGAAAAGGTTACAGTGATCTGACCAATGCTTATAACAGTGGAGCTAACCGTATTGTCGCACTTTGCGACATCGACCCTAAGCAGGCCGCTCGCGCCATGGCTGATCACCCTAAGGCAAAGTTCTATCATGACTACCGAGTGCTTTTAGATAAAGAACGTATTGACGCGGTGACAATTAGCACGCCTGATCATACTCATGCGGTGATGACTTATGACGCCATGATGCAGGGTAAGGCAGTGTATGTTCAAAAGCCGTTAACGCATACCATTGCTGAGGCAAGATTGCTTACCGAAACTGCTAGAGAACAACGTGTGGTAACTCAGATGGGTAACCAAGGAGGTTCTAACCAAGGCGTTGTGAAGGTGAAAGAATGGATTGATTCGGGAATTGTAGGTGAGGTAAAACACGTGAATGTTTGGACGAATCGCCCGGTATGGCCACAAGGTATTTCGATGCCAGAGGCCGACGAACAAGCACTTCCTGAAGACGTAGCTTGGGATCTTTGGTTAGGCCCAGCGAGTAAGCGACCTTATACACCTAATCTTCACCCATTTAACTGGAGAGGTTTCTGGGAGTATGGTACAGGTGCACTGGGAGATATGGGTTGTCACCTTTTTGATGCACCTTATAAGGCACTTGGTTTAGGTTATCCTGTAGCCGTTCAAGCGAGTGTTGCTGACGTATACTCTAGAATGTGGACCCCAGATTACACTCCTGAGGCTTGCCCAATCTCTACCCGAGTAACGATTGATTTCCCTGGCGGGGTTGTCTTTGAATGGACAGATGGTGGAATTCAGCCTGCACTTCCAGACCTACTGGTAGAAAATAATTTCGTTCCAGATTCGAGCGGAGTGATGATGATTGGTAGCAAAGGAATCATTACCGTGGATACGTACGGTAATCATCCGAAACTATTCATCGAAGGTAGAGAGGTGGAGCACTTCGATACCGATGCTCAAGGCAACTTAGATTTAATTCACAATGCTTCTTGGACCGAAGCAGTTAAGGCCGGATACGGTTCTGACCAGCATAAAGCGCTTACTTCGTCATTCGATTATGCAGGACCATTCACTGAAACGGTGCTTATGGGGAACATCGCAATCCGCGCACACCAAATGCGTCGCGAAAATGAAAACGGGCGTTTCGACTACTTTGGTCGTCGTAAGCTCTACTGGAATGGTGAAGACATGCGCATTACCAATCTTGAAGAAGCCAATCAGTTTGTTACTAAGCCATACCGAGAAGGTTGGCACCGTGCAAATCTTTAATATAAAACGCCCTTCGGGGCGTTTTTTTATTCTTTTAAAGCCGAACGAACCGCAGCCTCTGCCTGTGCGATAATGGCGTTTTTATCTCCCTTATTTTCTATAGGCTTGTGAACGATATACTCCATGCGAACCCCAACTTGTAATGGGAAAAGGCCCTTGCTTGTAAACTGATAAGCTCTATTAATAGTAAGAGGCACTAAAAGAGCATCAGGAGCAGCATCTAATAAGGCAGAAACCCCAGCAGTTTTAAAAGGCTTCATCGAGCCACTTCTACTTCTTGTGCCCTCCGGGTAAATGACAGCGGCAAACTTCTTTTTATTGATGAATTGACCTAGTTTTTGAATCTGTGGAATCGCCTGTTTCGGATTTTTTCGATCGATAGTTACCGACCCTCCGTTTCTAATATTGTACGAAATCGTGGGTATGCCTCGTGCCAATTCTTGCTTTACCACAAATTTTGGGTGATACTTTCTAAAGAACCAGAAGATGGGTGGAATATCGTACATGCTTTGGTGGTTCGCCGTAAATATGAGAGGGCGATTATCGGGCAACAACTCTCTTCCTTCGACTTTATAGGTAGCCCCTAAAATTCGAGTTGAATTGGTGAGACTCATTGTAATGATTGAAATAATGGCATCGTGCGCACGATGTCCGAAAAGTTTTAGGGTAATTCGCTGTAAAGGATCGAAGATGACCAAAATAAGCCCAAAGGCTAGATAGAATATCGGAGATAGCAAGTAGCTAAGCAGTGTTCTCATGGGTGTAAATCTATAAAAAAACCACTCCAATGCGGAGTGGTTTCTAAGTCACAAAACGTGATTATGAATTATGCGCAGAATTCGTCGTAAGCACCTTTTAGATTGTCGGCAATCATTTGTGCAGGACGACCTTCAATGTGATGACGCTCGATCATATGTACTAACTCTCCATCTTTGAAAAGGGCCATACAAGGCGAAGAAGGAGGAAAAGGTACCATCATCTCACGAGCTTTATTTACCGCTTCAATATCGAAACCTGCAAAAGCTGTCACAATTCGATCAGGAGTATGAGGGTGTGCTAAACTTATTTTTGCAGCAGGGCGAGCATTCGCAGCAGCACAACCACATACAGAGTTAATAACGATAAGGGTGGTGCCTTCTGCATTAAGCGCAGTTTCTACTGCCTCTGCGGTCACTACCTCTTCAAACCCAGCAACCGTTAGGTCGTGCTTCATGGGTAAAACAAGTTCTTCTGGATACATCATATCGAAATTTTTTATCAAGCTTATTTAGACTACAAAGATAGGGTTTTTCAAAAGTGTATCTTTGCCCTCATGCGTTCAATTGCACCTATTATTGGAGCCTTTATCGGCTATTTTGTACTGCGTTTTCCTGGAGCTATTCTCGGCTATTTTATCGGTAGAATGTTTCAGTCAAACGTAACCGTTAAAACCTTTAGTCATTCGAGATCTATCGACTTTGACTTTGGCATCAACCTTATTTCATTAGCGACTGCCATCATCAAGGCCGATGGTAAAGTAGATCAGGCTGAGCTTGATTATGTTCGTCAGTTTTTTATCAGAAACTACGGTATTCAGCGTGCTAATGAGGTTTTCAGAAGTTTCAAGTCTCAAATCAATCAGAGCGAGATTAACGTCGCAAAAATTGCCTCCACATTTCGATCATATACTTCCTATGCGACACGAGAACAGATCTTATATTTTTTAATTGACCTTGCTAAGTCTGACGGTAGTATTAGTCAATCAGAGATCGACAAACTAGCCGAAATAGCTCGTTATTTGGGGGTACAACAATGGGAGCGTCTAAGAGCCCTATTCGAAGATAGTTCTGATCAGGCCTATAAGGTTCTAGGGATTGAGCCTTCTGCCACTAATGAGGAAATTAAAAAGGCGTACCGTAGCTTAGCTAAAACCTATCATCCCGATAAGGTAATTACCGATGACCCTGCTCTTAAAGCAGGAGCAGAGGAGAAGTTTAAACAGATTCAAAAGGCCTACGATACCCTTCAAAAAGAACGAGGAATTAAATAATGGACACACTGTTTTTCTACTTTGAACTAGGAATCAACCACGTACTGGATCCGAACGGGTACGATCACGTACTCTTCATGTTTGCCCTTGCCTTACCTTACACATTTAAGTCATTTTCTAGACTATTAGTGTTGGCAACGGCCTTTACCTTGGCTCATTGCCTCTCACTTGCCTTAGCCGCTTTTAATGTGATGCGTGTGGATGCAGGAATTATTGAATTTCTAATACCTATAACCATTGCGCTCACTGCCGTTCACAACTTAATAGCCAGTAGTAACTCAAAAGGATCTTATGGTATTCAACTGGCCGCAACGGTGTTCTTTGGTTTAATACACGGGTTCGGGTTTTCTAATTATTTCAGGATGATCATGAGTGGAGAATCGAGCAAGCTCACCGCACTCACCGGATTTACCTTGGGCATTGAGTTAGCTCAAATCATTGTGATTACTTCGACCTTACTATTAACGCTTTTGATTGCGCTTTTGGCTAGTGAACGAAAGCCTCTTATCTTACGTATTCTTTCAGCTTTAGTATTGATTCTGTCAATCAAAATAGCTGTGGGTAACTGGCCATTCTAATGGAAGCAAAAAAACAACAGAAATACGATCTCGCTTATCTCGCAATGGCTAAACGCTGGGGCGAACTATCTCACTGTAACCGCAAGAAGGTAGGAGCGCTTATTGTAAAAGATCGTATGATCATTTCTGACGGATATAACGGCACCCCCACCGGCTTCGAAAACCCCTGTGAAGACGAAGAAAACTATACGAAATGGTATGTGCTTCACGCTGAAGCCAATGCTATTTTGAAGGTTGCAAGCTCCACACAATCTTGCAAAGGAGCTACGCTATACCTTACTCTTTCTCCATGTCGCGAATGCAGTAAGCTAGTTTATCAGGCAGGCATTAAAAGACTAGTTTACGATAAGGCCTATAAAGACACCACCGGTTTAGAATTTCTTCAAAAGGCCGGAGTTGAAGTCGTGCAGTTAGATGCAGAATAACGATGCTTGGTGAATGGTGTCGTTTAGAGCCTATTTTAATTTCTCTTTTACCTTCAGAGATTGAAGATTGATAAGTACGATCATAACTACAATTAACGAAACTAACACTCCGTAAATAGCAGTTCTAGAATCGTCTGCCCACATGTCGTTATAGTTGATGTGATAAGCATTGAATACAGCTAATCCGATAGCTATAAAAATGATGATGTAAGAGACAATCTTGTTCATAGTATTCTATTTAAAAAAGTTGTGGTGCGTTTGCTGCAAAAAGCTTTACAGCGATAGCGAGTAGAACAATTCCAAAAACTTTTCTGATCACTGTTAGGCCATTATTACCTAGAATCTTTTCAATATGCTTCGAAGATTTTAGTACTACATAAACCACGATTAGATTAAGAATGATGGCGACAATAATGTTTTGAACATCATATTCTGCCCGTAGCGACAGAATAGAAGTCATGGTACCTGCACCGGCAATTAGCGGAAACGCAATCGGCACCACCGAAGCTGTCTCAGGAGCTTCTTCTCCGAAAATGCTTATCCCTAAAATCATCTCAAGCGCTAGGAAGAAAATTACAATTGCACCGGCCACAGCAAATGAATTCACATCAATACCGATCAGGCTCAGAATTTTCTCTCCAATAAAAAGAAACGCAATCATAATAACCCCGGCTACGATAGAGGCTTTCTCAGACTGGATGTGTCCTACCTTCTGTCGTAGAGAAATAATGATTGGTACTGAACCGAGAATATCGATTACGGCGAAAAGAATCATTGACGCCGTTAGAATTTCTTTGCTGTTAAATTGAATATCCATTGTACTACGCTGATTAGGTAGTGCAAAGTTATCCCAAATTTTGAGGGTTAGACGATTTCTGTGAAATATTGTCTAGGTGTCTTCCCTACGTGTCTTTTAAACGCAGAAGTATAAGCATCGATAGACATAAACCCCGCCATTTCGGCCATTTGAATAGATGATTTGTTAGATATTAACTCAGGGTTTTTTCTCACCTCAGAAATAAGATATTCAACCCTGTAACTTGAGATATATTCTGAGAAGGAGACCCCAATATTTTTATTAAATACCTGTGATAGATAAGCTGTATTTGTATTTAATTCCGTAGCCAAGGAAGAAAGCGAGATGTTATTATTAAGAAACCCTTTTTCAGAGGTCCATTGCTGAATAGCTTTGTGCAGTTTTTCAAAAACCTCGGACTTTTCAACGTCGATATTAGGTTGCTGAATGCTAGTACTTCTAACTCGACCTTTCTTTACTTCAGTTCTTTTTAGAAAAAAATAGATCGTAAAAACTACGATAAACAGGATGACGATAAGAATAAAAATATCGCGTCTTGCAATATGGCTGCGAGTAAATTCTAACCCCACCTTATCTCTATCGGATTGATTATAGTAATACAACTTCCCAATAAATTCATTTTTTGAGTCACTCTCATTGGTGAGACCGACAAGTTCTTCATAAAGAGAACTGCCATTTGTAAATGGGGGATAATCTAGTATTTGAAGTATAGAATCCGCTTTTATTAGATATTCATAACTGTGTAAAGGTTGGTCTAACTTTTTTAATGCTACAGCAATGGTATAATAAACAGTTGGTAGTTTGCTTTGATGAAAAGCTGACAGGTTTAGAATAAGTGAATCTTTACTCTTTGAAAAATTCCCCTCTTTAAGATCCATCAACGAACCAATAATGATATGGTCATTGTAAAGAGTTTTGTCTAGTTTGATTCCAGATATAGCTAGTGATTTATAATATCCTGCCTGTGACAGATTATTTTCGTCCAGGTAATTTTTTGCAATCTCTAGGTAAATCCAATACTTATTTGCATTTCTTTCACCTGGGTATTGTTTGTTCAGATCAGAAAGAGTGTTTTCTAGGAACGAGTTAATATCTTTTTGCCTGTTTGTTTCTCTGTAAATTCCTGTTATGGCCAAGATATTATCAATCATTCCGTTCTTCCAATTAGCCGCTATAGCAGCGTCTAAAGATTCTTCGAACAGAGTTAAAGCGTTCAGATAATCACCTTTATAATATTCTTTAGAGGCTATTAAATAGTGGTTTGCAGCAACTTCTCGCTTATTGTTTAAAGCCTTGGAAATTGTGTTTAATTGGCTTAAAATTTTCCCTTGATCAACTTCATGTATCGAATACCAGTACTTCCACCTTAAAACTTTTAGCTGTTCAATAGTATCGTTTAACTCTATTGCTTTTGAAAGGTGATTATCAAAAACCGTTTTTAGTGAATCTAGGCTGTCCTTTTCTTCATACAGATCTTCAAGGGAGTAGTATTGATCATAATCACCATTCTGGCCAAAAGAAAAGTTTAGAATAAACAGGAAAAAGAATATAATTAGCCCCCTCACTCCGAAACAATTTTAGAGAGTAACTCCAATTTGCCTTTCTCAAATAGTATTGGCAAGCTATCTAATGGGGTCCCTTTAGGAGCTTTGTAGTTGTCGTAATCGAGAAATATAAAATTCCCTTGAGGTCTTTGATAGGCTTTTCTGAAGCGAATTCCTCCATCATTGATATGAAAATCATAAGATAGGTAAGAAAGTGCATAGGTTGAGGTATCGAAGTAATATCGATAAGTATCCTCATGGTCGGTGCCCCCATTCTCCTCTGAGAAGGACACCTTTAGCGTAGCGTATTCTTTTCCTTCAATGAATGTATTTTCTAGAAGTGTAATGATCGCCGCATCGTCTTTTAGAGGCAAGGGTAGCTGATAAAAATAGGCCACTGAATTAAGAGAGTTAGAGAATCGTGTTTCATCTTCTTCAGTGAGCTTAAGTCTTTCACCATTAATACTTCGACTAAATTCCGTAGAGTTCCAAAGGCTGTCGATTTGAATAATCGGTTGTCCGGTTATAGAGTCTTGTAGTTGAATTTTTTTGGTGTAGAGATAAGGAGATCGAGTTCTGTCGATAAGGTAAGTGTATTCTCTGAATTTAAATTCTACCGGTTCTTTATAGAAGTTTTCAAACCCGTGATATTCAATAGAAGATTCAATGATTCGGGTAGCCTCTTCTTGACAAGAAGATAGTGAGATGAGAAGGATCAGCGTAATTAAGCGATTCATAGGGCAAATTCTTTCAATACATCGATTGAAACGAATGATAGTGTTTTGTGATGACTGGCTTCGAGCTTGATTTTTGGGGCAACCCCCGCCTCGTAGGCCTCATACCAACGGGTTACACATAAACACCAGAAATCACCGGGCTTGAGACCAGGGAAATGATAATAGGGGTTAGGTGTAATCAGATCGTTTCCTTTCGATAAACTGAAAGATAAGAATTCTTCGGTCACTTGAGCACACACGGTATGCGTACCGTGGTCTTGCGCTATGGTGTGACAGTATCCGTCTCTAAAATATCCCGTAAGTGGATCAAAGCAACAGGCTACCAAAGGAGTTCCTAAAACATTTAGTGCCTGCTCCATATCTTTAGGAGAGTTGAGGTTGTTTGATTGCTTCGTAGATCCCATCCCAAAGCGCGATTCGAACCTCTAAGGATTGGATAGCAACCGCCTCTGCTTCTGCCCAAAGGGTGTCGTTATCTCCACAAAGTGTCTCAATCATTTTGAGTGCAATGGGGCCATGTTCGTCTCCGTCTAACTCAATGTGACGATCGAGATAGTATCTGAACTTATCGTAGTCATGACCACTGGTCTTTGCCTCTTCTAGTATAGCAATGAACATGTCAGGAATAACATCTTCTCGTCCGAAGGTGAAAGAGGCAGCAATTTTATGAGCTTCTTTGGTCTCTACAATTTTAAACGTATAGTTTACGAAGTCTTGCGCTGCTTTTGGGGCATTAGCGATTTCTAGAGCTTCTCCTATATTTTTATTATTTCGAAGTGCTACGATGAATGTCTCAATCCCTTTTGTCGAGGCGCCTAGTTGCTTCATGGCATCGAGGTACATTTCGAAATGACTCATAGGTTCACCAACTTCGTTAATGTCACTCTCTTCGCCGTGCACAATTTCATTGATAAATCGTGCTACTACTCCGCTCCCCGTAGGTAACCAGGGTAGGCTTACGCAGGTAAACTGAAGCTGTAAGGCTTTGAGTAAAGACATGAAGTCGAATACGGCATAAACGTGAAACTCACTGAAAAGTTTGACGTCATTAATGCTTTGCAGACTTCTGTAAAGTGGATGACTTTTTAATGACGATCTAAGCGGCGTTAACTTATTCTCTAAGGCTTCTATTCTCGAACTCATATTCTAGCAATTTTAGAGTGCAAAATTAAGAACTTATGGTTTTACGGCGTGCATCCGAACCACCTCAGTCTGACCTACATGACAATCCCCTTCTTCAAGTGAAATCACTTCTTGTTTTAGGGTCTTAAATCGGTATCCGTCAAAGTGAAGTTTCATGTCTTCGATACTGTATAGAAAATCATCTGATTTTGGGCCTCCGACTGAAGGTTGCTTGGCTTGGTACTTTAAGTGGTTTGGGCTGAAACCTTCTAAAATGATTGACCCTCCAGGTTTGAGATAACTGGTTAGTCGTTCAAAATTCATGGTGCGAATGGCATTTGGAAAATGAACATAAATAAGCGCTAACGTATCAAAACTCTCAGGCTCAAAATCAAGATCAGCTAATGAGCATATTTGATAATCGATTTTGACCTTTTTTTCCTCAGCCAATTGCATCGCTTTTTTGTAGGCATTTTCAGACCAGTCATAGGCCGAGGCTTGCCATCCTTTTTCGGCAGCGTAAACAGCGTTTCGACCCTCGCCTTCAGCAGGCAGTAGTATTTTACCGGGTTGTAGCAGGTCTAGTTGTTCTTTGAAAAAGACATTAGGTTCTTTTCCATAGGCGTATTCGGCACGTCCGTAGCGATCGTTCCAGAAGTCTTTCATAGCATGATTTTGTGATGCAAAGTTAGGCAAAAGCAAATGGCCTAAAGAGGATCTGAAGGTTATGAAACGGGAAAGTTTTACTCTCTGATTGAAGTGTCTGTCGTTATTTCGATGACCCCGCTAGAACCCCTAAACCCGTAGGCTGAGGTTTCTAAAAGAGATTTTAAGACCTTGACCGATCGTATGCTGTTGAGGTCGAGCCCCGGTGGAGCCTGTTCACCGTAAATGATACCGTCTATTACCCAAAGCGCATAGGGATTGCCAGAGGTAGGAGCATACATTCTGTCGTTTAATACAATCACCCGGTTGTCCCGAACCTTTGCAGTCCCTAAATGAGCTCTAAGGGCTTGAATGAGGCTCGGAGCATTTACATCTACCTTGTATTCATTCAGTTCAATGCGTGGTTTGGTTCGCTTTCTTTTGCGTTTACCCTTTACCCTTACTTCTTTTAAGGCAATAGTATCTTGATTTTCTTGCGCACTAAGGGTGGTTGTGCCTACTATAAAGACGAATAATAAGAGAAGATAACGTTTCATTTTTTCTTTGAAGAAAGGGCAACAGACATAGCGACACCGATACTGACCCCGACACCTACACCGAGTGCAATATTGTCTTGACTTACCCCAATCGCAACCCCAATGGCTATTCCCATAGGGAGCCCTATGGCGAACTTTGACTTCTTCATTTTATATGGTTTTCCTTAAAGATAAATAAGATAATCCTTACCTAAGGTTAACCTTAACTTCTCTTTAAGGGCTTCTATCCAAGTTATCTTTGTATTGTAAGAGTCATAGAGGCCAAGGGATTGTTCGAGATCCGGTCTCACGACTCTTTTTTTATCCCTCTCTTCGCAACTTCGATAAGAACTCAGGAGTGATGCCTATATACTTGGCAATTAATTTAAGAGGAACTTCTTGTAAGAGCCCAGGGTAGTTCGAAATAAACTGCTCATAACGCTCTTTAGCACTAAGGTTCAATAAATCTAGATTGCGTTTTCGACTACTGACCAGTGCATTTTCGGTAATGATTCTGAAATAACGCTCCAATTTGGGTACGGCCTCAAAGAGCTTTAACTGTTCTTCTCTGGTAATGGTGAGAATTTCGCTTGAGGTTAGGGCTTCGACTGAGAGCGTTGAGGGGGCATTCGATAGATAGGCGTAGAGATCGGTGACCCATCCGTGGGGTCTCGCAAACTGCAGGGGATTAATTTGCCCTTTACTGTCAAATGAGTAAGAATAGAGACAACCACTTACCACAAAGGCTAACGATTGAGTCTTCTCGCCTTCTTCGAGCCAGAGTTCTTTGCGTTTTAATTTTGCACTACTAAAAGCGTGAATCACCTGTCGTTGTTCTTCGGCGGTTAGTTCGACGTGTTTCGAAATTGCTTTGATTAATTCTAGCTTCATTCTCGAATCACTTCAATTTCAGGATTGATTTCTAAAAGAGCTGTTACGAACGCTTCATTGTCTGAAGGGCTAAAATAGATTTCATCGTATTTATTGTAATAGATGATTACCCCGTTTCGTGCGGTAGCTGGTCGTGTGCCTACCCAAAGGGTTTGATTAATGGCTACTTTCTGAATACTCGAAACTGAAAACTTTCCGAACAAAATACTTGATCGCCAGCGCAGTTCATCCCCGTCGATTGTATAGTAAGTATGAGTGTAAAACGCAATCATCATTAGGGTGGTTGCGGCCAGAATTAAAAACGCAATCCACGCTTCGGTACCCGATATTCCTGAACGAATCAAGGGCCACATCGGTATTACGCAAACCGCGATAGAAAAGATGAGCATACCATTGAACAGTGCATCGGTTCGAGCTTTAAATACTTTTGTTGGGCGCGATGATTTCATCAGTTGGTACAGACTTTAATTGAGAGCGTTTCAGAGGGAGTAGGCGAGTAAGCAAGGCATTGCGCACATAATTGCTCCTCTTTGATAAGTGTGAAGTAGAATTGATCTCCCTCTTTGATTTCGCTTGGGAAGTCACAGATTGATCCCAAACGAAACGCGTTAGGGTAGGTGATTTCTTCCCAGGGGTCAACCCAGCTTTTGGCAACAAAACCTTTCTCGTACCAGTCTTCAGGCACTTCCCCCTCCACTGTAATCACATAATTCATGCAGATTCCTTGAACTGCTAACTTACCTAAATAGACAGGCCCATCTTCGCAGGAAGAGTTATTGAGCAGTGGGTCGATACTATCGCACTGCATTAGTGGTAGTAGAATAAGAAGTATTGAGAAGAATTTCATCCCTATAAAATTAGTATTTTGCAGGCTATGAAACGAATCGTCCTTATCCTTGTAATCTTAGGCGCTTTCACCTCTGCTCGAGCACAAGAGTTTGATCAGAATGAATTGCGATTGAATCTTTTAGACATGCTCTCGAGAGGAACTCTTAATGCGAGTTACGAACGATTCTTAACCCCTCAAACTTCTCTAGGAGTGACTACCATGGTTGCACTCAACGACGACTTCACCGAAAAGTTTGAGTTTGCGCCTTCGTTTAGAATGTACTTCAATGACGATCTCTTAGAGCTTCGAAAAAGTGTTTTTGTTGAGGTGTTTACGGCCTTTGTAGTAGCTGATAGCGGATATGATGATTACTATTATGTGGATTGCTCTTACCCCGAACAAAGTATTCAGGCAAGCACCGAACCACAGGGTTTATCAATAGCTCCTTGCGGATATTACAGTGAACCTTCACCAGAAGCGGCATTCGCTCTAGGGATGATGCTCGGTAAAAAGTGGGTCAATCAAAGCAACTTCACCTTTGAGTTTGGTCTGGGCTTTGGTCGTTACTTAACGCAAACCTACAATGAGGCTTACCCTCGCATTAATTTGAGTATTGGGAAGCGTTTTTAGCAAGCCACTGATCTCTTCTTAAAACGGCATTTTCTGAGATATCCTTCCAGAAAAGATTAATGTCAAAAGCGTGGTAGTTTTTGATGAAACTCATGAAAAAGCGTTTTGGAACTTTGGGTAAGGATGCCCAGATCATCCCATCAATCATTTCAATGGTGATGCTTTCGGGATAAATCTCTTTATCATAATACAAGAGTCCTTTATGATTTTCGAAGGTGGTCTGCTGCGTATCATTCCAGGTAATTGGATTAGAGGTCACTCGTCCCTGATAATAGCTTTGGTACCGCTTTGGTAATTTGCCTGACTTATAGGTATTCCAACTCACGTAGCCCCCAATAGATTCAGGCGTTTCAAGCGGTTTTAAAGAACTGAAGTACAACGGTTCTATTCCTGCCCCAGGTAAATAAGCGGCCACGAGCTGATTTTCAAGTTCAGTGCCATCGAAGAACTCTTTAACTAGTTTGCTCCCGTGCATACTCCCTTGTGAGTGCCCGGCGATGATGATGCCCTTACCTTTGTTGTAGTTTTTCAAATAATATTCAAAAGCCGCCTTCACGTCCTGGTAAGCAATGGTCCAAGTATCACCAGCAAGGGGTCTTAATTTGTTGTCGAATACTTTATAATGGGCCTGTCGGTAGAAGGGTACATAAAGATTAGCTGCCTCTGCAAACGCAGAAGCTTGGTTAGTCACGCTGAGGGAGATCACCTCTTCTCGAATGTCTGAACGATAAATATCTGCATTCCAAGCGGGGTCTTTTTTATCGCTGAATAGAGTCGGATAGATAAAAAATACATCCACCGGCTTCATATTTTCTCCTCCGACCACTTCATATAATGACTCCGGATATTGTCCGGGGAGAACCGCCCAACTTTCATTTTTCGAATAATCTGGATTTTTAGGGGTGTCTACAGAGCTAAACGGAACTATCTTTGCAGAACTACAACTGAGTAGAAAGACACTAAGCACAATAAGTAATGACTTGTTTTTCATAGCATTTGAATCGAGTAGTAAATTTAATGAATCATCATTAGAATGAAATCACACAGAGTTTTTATGACCACCTTCTTTCTTTCGTTAATGGCATCGATAATTAGCGCCTGCTCTTCGGGCACTGATCCGATTACCACCCCTGAGCCATCAACCCCAAAATCATTTACAGAGATTGTGATCTTTTCAGTGAACGATGTTCATGGACGGATATACAACTTCCCTAAGCTCAAAACACTACTCGATCAGGAGCGAGAAAAAAACAATCAAGTATTCTTTGTGAGTGCTGGAGACTTATTCTCAGGCAACCCGATCGTTGACTTTCACCCCGACAAAGGATTTCCTCTAATAGACCTGTTATCTAAAACAGGTTTAGATGTAAATGTCATCGGTAATCATGAATTTGATTACGGACAAGAGGCTTTGACGGCAAGAATGAATCAAGCGAGCTTTGATTTCGTGTGCTATAATGTAGACGGAGGTTCAGGAGCCCTAGCGCAAGTACCCGAATACACCCTTATTGAAAAAGGAGGTGTTAAAATCGCCTTTGTAGGAGTTGTTGAAACGAGTAGCCCAGGCGGCTATCCGCTGACGCATCCGAGAAAAATAGAAGGTTTGACCTTTGTAGATGGAAATGCGGGATTCGGCAAATTTGCCAACCTAAAGAACGACACCGGTGCCGATTTATTAGTGGCGCTAACCCATCAGGGCGAGGTCAGTGATGAGGCACTACTTCGAGCCAACCCTTTCATTGACCTTGTTATTGGCGGTCACACCAATAAAGAATATGGTATCGCTATCGGAGATGACTTTATGGTAATGTCTGGTGCTCATTTAGAAACTGTAGGTAAGACTACCATTAAACTTTACGAGGATGGAACTACTGATTTTGCGTGGCAACTCATTAACCTAGACAACTTAAACATTGCTGAGAACGCAGAAATCGCAGATTTGGTTGAGGCATATAACAACAAACCTGAGTTTTACGAAGTGATCGGCAGCTCTGCCATAGACCACTCGAGAGATGAGACGGCTTGTTTCTACACCGATGCCCTTAGACAGGTCTCAGGATCAGACTTTATTATTCAAAACAGGGGTGGAGTAAGAGCTAACTTAGACCAAGGAGAGGTAACACCTTTCGATATTTATACTATTGACCCCTTTGGAAACGGGTTTGAAACCTACAGCTTCACGGTTGGCGAAATGGAGAATGTACTTGAGTCGATCCCCACTAGTTATAGCTATTCAACCCACTACAATTTGATTTTTCAAGGGGATCAAATCGAGATCGCAGATGCCAATGGGAACTTACTTGACGACAATACGGCCGTCACCTTGAGCATCAACGATTATCTTACTAACGTATTTTCTTCGCTTTTCGATGAGCCTAGCTTTATATACGAACTAACTACAGCCGATTATCTCATTGAGTTTTTTAGGGCACATGCTGAAGGACCAGTCGATTACAGTGGCTGTACGAATTAGAAAAAGGGTAACATAAAAAAGGCTCCTCATGGGAGCCTTTTTTATTAAGTACTAGTTCTAACGTCTACAGTTTTAATGGTGAATCTACGCTCTCTTCGTAAGACTTGTAGTATTCAGTGATCAGAAGCGTTACCGCATTTAAGAAATCTTTGGACTCGAGCAATAGACTAAAATATAGCGTAGTATTCTTTGGACTTGAATCCTCATTACGAATATCAGTAACGTGAGCGTTGATTTTAGCCGTAATGTTATTTTCTAGTTGATCTTTCTTATCTAGAATTTCAGTGATATCCTCTGCGCTGAAGTTTTTAATTGAGTCTTCGGTGTGAATAAAAAAGTCGCGTTCAAATTGTTCCTTAATCTCTCTAAGGTCACGAAGCTGGGTGTATCTAAGCTTGTTGTGATTATTAGCGACGTGATCGTAACACATCTTTGAAATGTACTCTAAGGATTGGCTAATATTATTCAGTTGATTCACTAACTGAATATAGAAAGCACTGGCTTTGACACTAGAATCTTCTAGGTTTTGAATGAAGTGAAAAACACTCGCCCGAACATCTTCAACCTCCTCTGATAAAGAGTTTACTTCTTTACGACCTTGTTTTAGGGCCTCAAAATCATGCTTACTCAATCCTTCTATGTTGAGATTGATAATACTCTTTGAGCGAAGAATTACGTTTTCTACATTTTTAGCGCTCTCGTTGATTACGCCTTTTACAGTAATGCTTTCAGCACGTTTGATGTCGAAGCTTTCAGCCTCTTCTTTCATCTTTTTGTTGTAAGCCAGATAATTTCTGATAATAATTGCAGCAGCAGCTACTAAAAGAACAATAATTGCGGTTCCTCTACCGAAGTAAACAAGTGTTAGAATTACTGCAGAACTTGTAAGAGCGATAATCGCGGTACCGAACCATCCACCGATTACATTTAAAACTCCAGCTACACGGTAGACGGCACTTTCTGCACCCCAAGCTCGGTCAGCAAGAGAGGTCCCCATAGCTACCATAAAGGTAACGTAGGTGGTTGAAAGCGGTAATTTTAATGAGGTTGCTATAGAGATTAGGATTCCTGCGACTGCCATATTTACCGAAGCGCGAACTACATCAAAAGCAGGAGGTTGTTCGTTGTTTTTATATACAATATTCTTGGTGGCAGGTCGTTCAAACCGCTTATTAAGGCGATCCAATAAAGGTTGTGGCACGGCTCGGGTTACGTACTGACCAAATTGAATCGTAATGCGCACTACCGATCTTGAAAGATAATTAGGCTTGAATCGCTCACGGGCTTCACCTTCTCGAGAAAGGTTAATCTGCGTATCTGCTACATAGCGCGCCTTCTTTGAGAACCATAATGTTAGAATCATAATCATTCCTGAAGCCAACAGAAAAGCGGTTGGTGCTTGTACCTTAGCGCTTAGAGCTTCCATGCTGTATTCGCTGGGTAACATCCCTGACATCTGCCAGGCTTCAAACGATTGATATGCGGCAAGTGGTACCCCAACGAAATTTACTAGATCATTACCGGCAAAGGCTAGTGCAAGCGAGAAAGTTCCTGCTCCGATAATAAACTTATACATATCAAGTTTAGCTACGAGTAGGCCTAGGGACACCAAGAAAAAGAAGAGAAAAGCAATTGCTCCAACTAAAAGCGTATTACTTTCGATAAAGCTCATTAAAGATAGTCCGCCAGTAAAACTATAGCTCTGACTAGAAAATGCCGTTCCTTTGATTCCCTTAATCAGAATAAAATAACTAATTGAGGCTAATGAAATACCCCCAAACGAAGCATTGGCAAGCTTTGAGCGTCCTTGAAAATTAAAGGATAGCCATAGACGAGTCACCCATTGAACGAGAACACCAATGTTGAAAGCGATAAAAACAGAAAGAAGGATTCCTGTGATGATTTGAAGCGCCTTTTCGTCGTTGATATACTGAAGAATTGTCGATAGATCGGCCCCGCTTTTTACAATTTTTATGTAAGACATGGCCAGAGCTGCCCCTAGTAATTCAAATACGATTGAAACGGTGGTTGAGGTCGGAAGCCCGATGGTGTTAAAAAAATCAAGCAGTAAGATATCGGTGATCATTACTGCTAGAAACACGAACATAATTTCGTCGAAGTAGAAGAGCTCTGGGTTGAAGATCCCTTTTCTGGCCACTTCCATCATTCCACTAGAGAAGATGGCTCCAAAAGCAACCCCTACAGAGGCTACAATCATGATTGATCGAAAAGAGATGACTTTCGATCCGATGGCAGAATTCAAAAAGTTTACCGCGTCATTACTTACCCCAACAACAAGGTCGGCGATAGCTAAAACAGCTAGTGCAATCAGCACATACAAGAAAAAGTTCTCCATAGATGGCAGCAAATATCGACAAACCTAACCACAAAAGACCGAGCTAAGGTTTCAAAATGGTTAAATCAGAAGCCTTAGGTCAATAGATTTCCATTTTCGTCCCATTCTGCCTTGTCATTTCGGCGACTAACATCGAGGAATTTCGGCATCCAACTTTCGTCATAGGACATGCCGTGTTTTTGAAGAACATGATCAGGCACCCCATTCCAAACATTGGGTTGGTTTCCTTGGTAGCCTAAGTCTTTGATGCCCACTTCTGAGGTGTAATAGCCCGTCAGTGTGAGATTGCGCATCAAATTGAAGAAGGAGGCTTGCTCTTTTAATTCTTCGGACACTTCGTTCGGATATGCGATGGGCTCTAGAAGAGCATGTTGATTCGGCTCTTCAAGACTTAAAAAGTCACTATCAAAAGCTTCAGTGGCGCGCTGATTCAGAGCCGATAGGCCGTTTCTTAACGGCTCTTGAAAGGGCGGATAATCTTTGGCCATAAACTCAATAAGCTCAGGGACTTCAGCTTTTTCAATATCTCCGATTTCGTTTGCGGGCAGTATAAGGTGTGCTAACCTTGTGATAAGGGCAAGCTCTGCTGAGGTAAAGAACTGTTGAGCCAGAAGATTGTTGTCGTGAGCGGTTTCATCGGCAGTTCTTCCGTACTTGTATTTCCAGAGACTTTTCTCAACTTCTTCTGGGTTAGACCAATCACAGCCTGAAAGAAGTAGTCCTGAGGCGATCGATCCTGCTGCTAAATATTTTAAACTTTCTCTGCGATTCATAATTAGAAGTTTTGCTGTTTGAATTGATCGACGATATAATCCGATGTTCTCCACGAAAGGGCCAAGATGGTCCAGGTAGGGTTTTTATCTGCCTGAGAGACAAAAGGCCCGGCATCGACAACGAAGACGTTATCGACATCATGTAAACGTTCGAACTCGTTCACTACCGATTGTTTGGGGTCACTTCCCATACGAGTGGTACCTACTTCGTGAATGATTCGTCCCGGTTTATGAAGCCCATAATCACTTTCTTTTCCGGGCTTATCGCCAAGAGGGATACCTCCCATATTGACTATAATTTCCTCGAAAGTGTCGTGCATGTGTCGTGCTTGCTTGCGCTCCTCGTCACTCCATTTATAGTGAAAACGCAGTACAGGAATTCCCCACTGATCGACTTTTTCTGGGTCGATCTCACAGTAGTTTTCTTTGCGAGCGATGGATTCTCCTCTACCAGACATACCGACCATTGATCCGTAATATTTGCGGATATCTTTTCGTAAGTGATCTCCGTACCCGCCGACGCGTTCCCCAAAGAAACGGTTGAGGTCATTTGGATTAAATCCGAAGCCATAGCTAGGCATGCCAAGACCTCCCCACACTTCAATGTGGTAGCCTCTTGCGAAATCAAGATTTTTATTGTCTAACCACCAGGGAGAGTATAGGTGCATACCACCTACTCCATCTTCGTTGTAGATTTCACGATCCATAAGGGCAGGCACAAACCCCATTCGATCAGCTCCTGTTGAGTCGTGAAGGTATTTTCCGATAAGGCCACTACTGTTACCAAGACCGTCGGGATGCACCGCACTTTTTGAGTTCAATAGTATACGCGCTGAGCTACATGCTGAGGCTGCTAGTACGACTACTTTACCTTTAAGCTCATAGTCTTTTCCGCTAGCCTTGTCGATATAGCTCACTCCATTTGCCCGACCATTACCGTCGGTTAACACCTCGCGAACCATTGCCCCTGTGTAAAGATCGATTTGTCCTCCATTTTTCTGTGCCGGAAAAATCAGACAAGATCCTGCTGAGAAATCGGCATACACTTGGCAAGAGCGATTACACTGATTGCAATAGAAACAAACACCTCGCTCGTCATTAATGCGTTTAGTGACAATAGAAAGTCTCGAAGGCATTACTTTAACCCCAGCCATTTCGGCACCTTTCTTATAGTATAGTTCGTGCAGTCTAGGTTTTGGAGCCGGTAAAAAGAAGCCATCTGGCTCATTGTAAATACCTTCTTTGCTTCCAAAGATTCCAATCAGCTTGTCTACCTTATCGTAATAAGGCTTCACATCCTCGTAGCCAATCGGCCAATCTTCACCAATGCCATCTCGTGATTTAGATTTGAAATCTAGCGGACCGAAGCGAAGCGAAATTCGCCCCCAGTGATTGGTACGGCCTCCTAGCATTCTTGCCCTAAACCAGTCAAACTGCGTGCCTTCTACGTTAGTGTATGGTTCGCCTTCAATGTCCCATCCTCCGTATAGCGCATCGAAATCTCCAAAGGCACGATGTATACTTGAACCCCGTCTAGGCGATTCATAAGACCACTTGAGTTGGGTTTGCTGTTCTGGGTTTGCAGGATCAAAATGATCTCCGGCTTCAACGACGGCTACTTTAAGGCCAGCCTCAGATAATACTTTGGTGGCCATACCACCGCCAGCACCCGAACCGACAATAATTACATCGTAAACTTTCTTCGAAGAAATGATTTCCATAGGCTAGATATTCTGTCTATCAATGTAGTACACTTTTCGATGTGATGAAACCACTTTTCATTTTTGTTTAACTTTTTTATATTTAATACGATTAAACCAATAGTTAAACAAAATGCTAAATAGCTGTCCTAAATGCGAGTCAAAGGACATAACGAAGGCGGGCATTATTGATGATCGTCAGCGGTACAAGTGTAAAGAATGCAATTATCATTTTACCGTTGCGAAATCAGGAAAGTCTACCGATATCCAAATAGTCAAACGAGCTCTTCAGTTGTATCTAGAAGGTTTGAGCTATAGAGAGATAGAATCGCTCCTAGAGGTTTCTCACGTTAGCGTGATGAATTGGGTAAAGAAGTACAAAATACAACGCCCTTCAGATCAAAGCCATCAGATTGACCGTCATGTTTTAGCTCATGATGACGTAGTGAAACTAGTTGAGGATAGAGGGTTTTTACATGACACAAATGTGCTTATTTCTAGAATTAATGGTCACTACATGGTGTTAACTTTTGGTCCTCAATCTAAAGATTTTGTTTAAGTGTTAGCACTTAAATTAGATCGACATTTTCTCTTTAAATAATTAAACAAATTAATTTCTCGACGTGGTATTAATTGCGTGATTCAATCACCTCTCCACGCTATGTTTTGATTCTATCAAGGATCCTCCTATATTCTATCAAATTACAGCCTATGAGTAAATCAGATCATGCTAAAAAGTATTGGAAGGAGAATCTTCGTTATGTCACAATTCTTCTGTCTATTTGGTTTTCAGTTTCTTTTCTTGCGGGGGTGGTTCTGAAAGACCTGCTTGACCAGTATAGTATCGGAGGATTTCCGCTAGGGTTTTGGTTTGCTCAACAAGGTTCTATCTATGTATTCGTTGTACTCATTTTCGTTTATGTACGTCTGATGAACAAACTCGACAAGAAGTATAACTACGATAAAGACTAATAGCCATGACGGTACAGATTTGGACTTATATCATTGTAGCGCTAACCTTTGCGCTGTATATCGGAATCGCGATTTGGTCGAGAGCCGGTTCAACCAAAGAATTCTATGTAGCGGGCGGAGGTGTTTCGCCTTTAGCTAATGGCATGGCAACCGCTGCCGATTGGATGTCTGCCGCTTCGTTCATCTCTATGGCCGGGCTTATCTCTTTTATGGGATACGATGGCTCTGTTTACCTTATGGGTTGGACAGGCGGATATGTTCTTCTTGCCCTACTTCTTGCACCCTACCTTAGAAAATTCGGAAAATTCACTGTTCCTGACTTCATTGGAGAGCGTTACTATTCCAAAACTGCTCGTTTAGTAGCGGTGTTCTGCGCTCTATTGGTTTCGTTTACCTATGTGGCTGGTCAAATGCGAGGTGTGGGAGTAGTTTTTTCTAGGTTTTTAGAGGTAGACATAACCTCAGGGGTGATTATCGGTATGATTATCGTTTTATTCTATGCCGTTCTCGGAGGAATGAAAGGAATTACTTACACCCAAGTAGCACAATATTGTGTTTTGATTTTCGCCTTCATGGTACCGGCGATTTTCATCTCTTTTCAGATGACCGGAAACCCTATTCCACAAATAGGAATGGGAGGCAAGGGAGCTGACGGCATGTATCTGCTAGAAAAATTAAATGGACTCTCTACCGAGCTTGGTTTTGCTGAGTACACAAAGGGTTCAAGATCGAAGATTGATATTTTCGCGATGACCGCAGCTTTAATGGTGGGCACAGCAGGTCTACCCCATGTAATTGTTCGCTTCTTTACCGTGAAAAAGGTTAGGGATGCACGTAAATCAGCAGGTTTAGCCCTTTTGCTTATTGCGATTCTTTACACCGCTGCCCCTGCAGTTGCAGTTTTTGCTCGCCTCAACCTTATTCATACCGTAAGCGGACAATCATATGCTCAAATGCCCGCCTGGTTCTCTAATTGGGAAACCACAGGTCTTTTAGGATTCAACGACAAAAACGGAGACGGCCTCATCCAATATTCTGCAGACGCGATGATTAATGAATTGACCGTTGACAGAGATATCATGGTACTAGCCAACCCTGAAATTGCGAATCTACCTGCTTGGGTGATTGCTCTAGTGGCCGCTGGTGGTTTAGCTGCTGCTTTATCGACAGCAGCAGGGCTTTTACTGGTAATTTCTTCATCGGTTTCCCACGATTTAGTGAAGAGTGTATTCAAACCAGATATTACTGATAAGCAAGAATTAGTGGTGGCAAGACTTTCTGCGGTTGGGGCAGTCGTTGTTGCCGGATATTTCGGAATCAACCCACCCGGTTTCGTAGCTGCTGTTGTAGCACTCGCCTTCGGTCTGGCCGCGGCCTCCTTTTTCCCTGCGATTATTCTGGGAATTTTCTACAAGAAGATGAATAAAGAAGGAGCGATTGCCGGTATGATTGTTGGTATCGGATTGATGCTATTCTACATGCTTAAATTCAAATTTGGAATTTTCGACGGAGGCAAAACTGCCGTTACCAGTTTAGCTAAAGACTGGTGGTTCGGCATCTCTCCTGAAGGCTTTGGATTCATCGCTATGATCGTGAACTTCGTTGTCTCTCTTACGATTAATGCATTCACTGCAGATCCGCCAGAAGAGGTTCAAGAAATTGTTGAAACTATTCGAATCCCGAGCGGGGCAGGCGAGGCCACCCATTAGAAAATTAGTAACTTAAAAGGCCCGAATAATTTAACCTGATTATTCGGGCCTTAATACTTCTACCAATGAGTAACTATCACATTAAAAACCTTGAAGAATACTTTCAGATTTATCGTAAATCGGTGCGTAACCCTGAATTATTCTGGGAAGAGATTGCTGAAGAACATTTTGTTTGGCGTAAACGTTGGAGCAACGTTTTGTCTTGGGATTTTGAAAAACCTGAGGTAAAGTGGTTCGAAGGAGCACAGCTAAATATTACCGAAAACTGCATCGATCGTCATCTCAGTAAGTACGCTGATAAGACAGCAATTTTGTTTGAGCCGAACAGTGTCGATGAACCTGCGCAGCATATCACCTACAAACAATTGTATGCTCAGGTAAACAAAATGTCTAATGTACTGAAGTCACAAGGAGTCAAGAAAGGAGATCGCGTTTGTATCTACTTGCCGATGATTCCTGAGCTCGCTTATGCCGTTCTTGCCTGTGCTCGAATAGGAGCTGTTCACTCGGTGGTTTTTGCAGGGTTTTCATCTACGGCTTTAGCTACAAGAATCAACGACTGTGATGCCTCTGTAGTAATTACTGCAGATGGTTCGTATCGAGGTGCTAAATCGATTGATTTGAAGTCGATTGTCGACGATGCGTTAAACGATTGTCCTGGGGTCAATTCAGTTTTAGTAGCTGAACGTACTGGAGGTAAAATGAATCTAGTAACTGGACGCGATCATCTGCTTGCCCCATTGATGAAAGGAGCCAGCGAAGAATGTGCGGTTGAGGTTATGGATGCTGAAGATCCGTTATTCATATTATACACCTCGGGTTCTACAGGGAAACCCAAAGGGATGGTTCATACTTGTGCCGGCTACATGGTGTACACCGCCTATACCTTCAAAAACATCTTCCAGTATCGAGAAAATGATGTGTATTGGTGTACCGCCGATATCGGATGGATCACTGGCCACTCTTACATCCTCTACGGCCCACTAGCTAACGGAGCTACAACGGTGATGTTCGAAGGAGTACCTTCATATCCCGATTACGGTCGTTTCTGGGAGGTTGTTGAGAAGCATAAGATCACTCAATTCTATACCGCACCCACTGCGATTCGCGCATTAGCAAAGGAGCCTTTAGAGCTCGTAGAGAAATACGATCTCTCTTCTCTTAAAGTCTTAGGGTCTGTCGGGGAGCCTATCAATGAAGAAGCTTGGCATTGGTACAATAACAACGTGGGTAAAAAAGAAAGCCCTATCGTAGATACTTGGTGGCAAACAGAAACGGGAGGAATCATGATTTCCCCAATCCCTTACTCAACCCCTACCAAACCCACCTTTGCGACCTTGCCTTTCATCGGCGTACAACCTGCCCTGATGGATGAAAACGGTAAAGAAATCAAAGGAAATCAGGTAGAAGGTCGTTTGTGCATCAAATTTCCATGGCCATCGATTGCTCGAACGATTTGGGGCAACCACGAACGTTACCGAGAAACCTATTTCTCAGCTTATAAGAATATGTATTTCACTGGGGACGGTGCTTCTCGTGACGCGGTCGGATACTATCGTATCACCGGAAGAGTCGACGATGTCATCATTGTTTCGGGCCATAATTTGGGGACTGCTCCGATTGAAGATGCAATTAATGAACACCAAGGAGTTGCCGAATCTGCTATCGTCGGATTCCCTCATGACATCAAAGGAAACGCCCTTTTCGGATATGTAATTCTAAAGGACGAGGCGAACAGTAGAGATCAAGACGAACTTCGAGCTGAAATCAATCGACTGATTTCAGAGAAGATTGGCCCTATCGCTAAACTAGATAAGATTGTCTTCGTGCCTGGTCTACCCAAGACGCGGTCAGGTAAGATTATGCGAAGAATCCTTAGAAAGATTGCTTCGAATGAGGTGTCTAACCTTGGTGATGTATCGACATTGTTAAATCCTGATGTAGTTGAACAGATCAGGAAAATAGTTGGAGTATAGCTATAAAAAAAGACCGCCCTCTTGTAGGGCGGTTTTGATTTTAAATAGTGGTGTAGCGGCTACCTAAGCGTCTGATACTCAAAAGTATTATTTTTTCTTTGGGCAATCTATGCCTATATTGCTTTCCCTTAAAATTTTAGGCATGCTTAAATCTAAGAAAGTAACTAACGAATCTTCTCCGATTATTTTATCGGCGCCATCGGTTATTGATGGGCAGTTTAAAACTAATCGTGGCTTACGAATTGAATGTCAGTATTTCGGAGCTGTGGTTTCTTCTGAAAAGATTTATGTTTCAACCGAAGCTAAAGTGGTGGGAGACCTTGTATGTAATGGTCTTACCGTAGACGGTGAAATCAAAGGCGATGTTTATTGTACCGGTAAAGTTTTGTTGAATGAAGGAGCTAAGGTTACGGGTAACATTTATGCTAAACTTTTTGAGAATCGATCGAATGAACACTTAAGCTGTACCATTCGCATACCTAGCCCAAAAGCGGTTCACAGAGCATTAGAGCGCCTAGAATCTATTGACTTAGAAGTGCCTATGACTGGCACGAATCTGCTTAATGAGATTTCACTGTATTTTACAAGCAAAGCACAGTCTGAAGGTTCAGAAGCAGGATTGCGTGTTGTTGACGAAGAACCTAGTCTTCGCTCTTCTGGATCGGATTCTTAAATGCCCACCACGAATACCCCACCGAGTATATCGTGAGTAATAGGGTAATACCGATAACTATATAGGCCGATGCCGACTCTACAATTAAAGGAGCAATAGCCATAAGTATCCCTCCAATCATCCATACAGGGCCGCTTGCCTTGTGCGTTCTTGTCCAGACCTCTTCGTTTTCGAGGGTCCAAGGCGTTCGAATACCAATGAAATAGTTCGGCTTTAATTTGGAGAAATACCAACCCAACACCGCAAAGAGTAAACCGACTAAGCTAATAATCCCAAACGGGCTAGACATTTCAGCTTGTTTGGTAGAATACAGAATAAATAAAGCCAGTGCCGACATGAACAAATGCATCAATAGTCGAAGGCCCGCAAGTTGAGCTTCACTAATCTGTTTCTTAGGATCAATTTTCGGAGCGTATTTTAAGATGAAATAAAGCGGAAGATTTAGTATAAATAGTAAACCTACCAACTCATTTTTACTCCCATATCGATCAATCTGACCCTTAGCATTCCAGTGCATAGGAACCTCTTCGGGCAGCTCTGCCCAAATCGCGAGAAGATAAATTACAGGAATTACGATTATCGCAAGAATAAAAAATTCGGTGTATTTCGAAGCGCTTTTCATAGGGTTATTTCTTTTGCCATCCGCCAATAATAGCTCCGGCGATGATTAGGATGATCAAATTCACTCCTCCATCTAACCATGCCAATGCATAGGGGCGTAATGAAAACAGATTCCAAGTTATAAGCCCTAAGATATAAATGGGAAAACCAATAATCAAGGCCGTTTTTGCTCCGTCTATAGCCGATACAATATTCATTCGACCATAAATATAACTAAGCATATACGTCAGTGCGGTTGCGCTTAGGATACTCACCAAATAAGCTACAGGGTGAGCAGTATCTTCCATCGTTAGATTGTTTAATGAGAGGTAGACATCTACAAATAGGCCATACCAAATGGCTGGGATGATTTGCGCGATTAGCACTACAAGCCAAACCGCTTTGTGATTGGTTTTCATCGTTAGGTTGGTTTTAGCTTGAAGGTACAGAAAAATTTAAATCGTATCGCCGAGGACTAAAAATCAAACTGAATACCCTGTGCTAGCGGTAAATCTGAGGAGAAGTTGATCGTGTTTGTTTGGCGTCTCATGTAGATTTTCCAAGCGTCTGAGCCACTTTCACGACCACCTCCAGTTTCTTTTTCTCCTCCGAAAGCACCTCCGATTTCGGCTCCTGAGGTACCAATATTAACGTTGGCTATACCGCAGTCGCTTCCCCAGTGAGACAAGAAGGTCTCAGCCTCTTGCAAGTTATTTGAGATAATTGAAGAAGATAACCCTTGGCGAACTTCGTTCTGAATTTCGATGGCGTTCTCTACTCCTCCGCTGTAGCTGATCAGGTATAGGATGGGGGCGAAAGTTTCGTTCTGAACAATGTCTGCCGAGTGATCGATTTCGATAATTGCTGGTTTGACATAGCATTCGCTTTCGAAGCCTTTACCTTCGAGTTTACCTCCTTCGATGAGAGCTTTACCGCCTTGTTCTTTGGCGGCTGAGAGTGCGTTTAGGTATTGATCTACGGCGTCGGTATCGATTAGCGGACCCATGTGGTTATTGGCGTCTAGCGGATCTCCGATTCGAACCTGGCCATAAGCCTTTACAAGACGTTCTTTAACGGTTTCGTAGAGGTCTTTGTGAACGATAAGTCTTCGAGTTGAGGTGCATCGCTGACCGCAGGTGCCGATCGCGCCGAATACGGCTGCTCTGAGAGCGATATCCAGATTAGCGTCTGGGGTGATGATTACGGCGTTGTTCCCGCCTAATTCTAGGAGCGATTTACCTAGTCTGGCTCCGACCTTGGCAGCAACATCTTTCCCCATTCGGGTTGAGCCTGTGGCAGAGATTAATGGGATGCGGTGGTCTTCTGACATCCATTTTCCGACCGAAGCATCTCCGTTTACCAGACAAGAAATGTCCTCGGGCAAATTGTTTTCTCTAAGAACGCTTGTGATTAGTTTTTGGCAGGCTACTCCACATAACGGAGCTTTTTCGCTGGGTTTCCAAATGCAAACGTCTCCGCAAATCCAAGCTAGAGCTGTGTTCCAACTCCAAACCGCAACGGGAAAGTTGAAGGCAGAGATAATACCGACTAATCCGAGTGGGTGGTATTGCTCGTACATGCGGTGTCCGGGTCTTTCAGAGTGCATAGTAAGCCCGTGGAGTTGACGTGAGAGGCCGACTGCGAAATCACAGATATCAATCATTTCTTGAACTTCTCCGAGCCCTTCTTGAAGAGATTTTCCCATTTCGAGAGATACGAGTTGTCCTAGCGCCTCTTTGTTTTCTCTTAGTTTGTCTCCGAACTGTCGAACAATCTCTCCTCTTTTAGGAGCAGGGACCTTACGCCACTCTGCAAAGGCTGACTCGGCAGTTTCAACGACTCTTTCAAAATCAGTTATAGAAGCGGTAGTTACCTCGGCTAAAAAGGACCCGTCAATGGGAGAGTGTGAGGCTATAGTGCTGCCGCTACCGAACCATTCTGAACCGGTGCTTACGCCGCTTTCTTTGGGGTTGATATCAAGAGATTGAAGGAGTTTCGTATGAGACATTTTTATGATTTTAAGTTCTAGAGGTTTGTGTAGTAAAGGTGCTTTCGAAGATCTTATCGGCGTTACCCGACTCAAAACCGTCCCGACGCATGTGTCGTTTGATTTCAGCGAAGGGAAGATGCGCAAATTCGGGGAGCGGAAGTCGTTCTGCGAATTCTACATAACTACCTGAAATTATGGCTTTATCTCCGCCCGCAAATTCAGCTTCTACCTTTTCGGCAACCGAACTGCTTTGTCGTAGTAGGCCATCAGGGCTAACCTTAATTTCACCGCCCGAGTTATTTAAAGTGATACCAATAGATTTTAAGAAGTCATTGAATTGCTCTAGCGTACGGTGTTCGCCATCTAATTGATGTACACTAATAGTGTAGTGATTTAAATAGTAGCGATTGTAAATGACCCATGCAGCGTATTCGCTTTCTTCAAGTAGCGCCTTGTAATCTTCATGGGTAGGCAGTTGCCAAAGTGGTTTGTGAAAAAACTCAGTTACTTCTTCAACGTTGTTTAAATCAATCGAATCTACAGGGTCTGCAGTTATAGTGTCCGTATATTTTTCAATGATTTGCTGGGTCTTTTCTGAAAGATCTTTAACTCGTAATTCGCTGATAAATACTCTTGGCAATTCTTCATCAGGCGGTGCATACCAATGCGCATCGAGTTTTTTGCCTTCAAAAAAGAAGTAATCGCGCTTCTCATAACCATGAGCAAGAAAGATCTTCTCAAAGGAGGCAATTCCAAGATTTTTAACTCCCATCGTTCGAAACGCAATGTGGTCGTTCAGGATCTCAGATTGTCCTGCAACAATACCATGAGACATCATGGCGTCAGTTATTTTCTGTACGTCAGGGACTCGGTCTCTGTATACAGCAAAGACTCCTTGCAGGATCTTTGAAATGCTAGAATTGTTCGATAAATGCATACCTTAAAATTACGAATTGTAAAGCTTGCCTGATGGGGTTTCTAAGAAGGTTTTGTAGTCGATATCTTCTTGCTTGATAAATCCTTTTTGTGGGAGCTTATTGTCTGCTACCATCTCAACGGTTGCTGCGATTGCTGCGGCTGTTGTCCAGGAAATCGCTCTCCATTTATGACCTCCGATTTCTATCGGGTAAAAGGCCTTCCAATATTCTGCTCTGGCTATTTTGTCGCCTTTCCAGCCTTCAACTACGGCATAGACGTAAACCACATCTTCTTCTACAGGAGGTTTCGCATTGGTGAGCACTCGCTCTAAAGTCTCGAAATCATCTTTCATAATTAACTCATACATTAAAAAGCGCATGAGTTTACCGTGACCTGGATACCTCATTGTCTTGTAATTCAAGGTATCTACCTTTCCTTCGAGTGTCTCGCAAAGCGTCCCAAGCCCACCAGAAGTGGAGAAAGCTTCGAATTCTTGACCTTCAATGGAGATGTATTCGGTACCCTCGAGAGATGGGACCATTTTTCGTACCCCATTGTGAATGACCTCTGCGTCATTTAAATACTCGTTGAGAACCCCGTAAGAAGACCAGGTAAAAGAATAAGCCAATAAACCGTTCGGATATCTCGGCAAAGCCCCCACCCGTAGTTCAACGTCACGAACCTTCGTGAATGCTTTTGTAAGATCGAATCCCATAATGCCGATAAACCCCGGTGCTAACCCACATTGAGGCACCATAGCTGCCTTAGCAGTGTCTGATAGTGATCGGATATAATTAGTAGTCGGCACATCCTCAGTTAAGTCGAAATAATGGAGCCCAAAATCGTGTGCGAATTTTGCAATCGGTTTGTTTAAAAAATAGGGTAAGGCCGATACTACCGTATCAAATCCTTTTAAAGCCGTTTCAATTTTTGAAGCATCAGATAGGTCTAAGGTTTCAGTATTGAAAGGGTGTTTATAGTCATAGTGCGGAGGTTGTTTGTCGAATCCCGTCACCTCAAAGCGTTCAGAAAGTAAAGTGGCCACAAGGGTTCCTACTTTACCTAAACCTAGTACTGCAATTTTTTTCATTATTCTTGAATTATGTTATAAATGTAACTATAATGGAATGTATTGTTATATTTTATATATAATTTTATGAACAATTAAACAACCTAACATGTTAGCATCCTTTACTGACGGATTTTTCTCTGTCGACCCTAAGCACGGCTTTTTACCAATCGCTGAGCCTTTAGCAAAACTGCCAGAAACTTTTTCAGGTTTACAGAGCCTCATTGATGAGATGCCTATTTTGAAAGACGATGGTTCTCCCGGCTTGCTCGCCACAGAAGGAGCCTTTGAGAAGGCTGTTTTGGTACTCCCAAATTATTTGAGTCAGGTTCAGACAGAAAAGGATCCGTTCGTACTCGCCGCGCTCTTTCGTGCCTATGGGTTTGTGACTTCTGCCTATACCCTTGCGCCTTCTCATCATAGCTTTGTAAAGACGGGTAAGTATGGAAAGGCGCACGAGGTGCTTCCGGCCAATGTGGCACAGCCCTTTGCTGCAGTAGCTGATAAGTTAGAGGTTTATCCTTGGATCGATTACCACTATGCGTACTCACTAGGGAACTATCAGAAAATTGATAAGTCGAAGGGTTTTGAATGGACGAATCTGGCGATGGCCGCTAAATTCTCTGGAATGGATGATGAGCGTGGATTCATCATGCTACACGTAGATATCAATCAATATTCACCCGATCTAGTTAAAGCTGTTTATGGAATCGTAGAGAATGAAAATAGGGATGACCTGAATCGCGATGTTCATTTGTTAGCAGATACGCTCAATAAGATGAATGATCGCCGAAGGCTCATGTGGGAAGCATCAAGATGGAAACACTACAATGACTTTCGAGTTTTCATTATGGGAGTGAAGGGTAATGACGATATTTTCCCGAACGGTTTGCTTTACGAGGGTGTTTGGGAGGAACCTAAGGCTTTTAGAGGACAGACGGGTGCGCAAGACAACATTATCCCGACCGCTGATATTGTGAGTGGGGTGATACATTACTATCCGCAAAATCAACTGACTTCGTATTTGATGGATCTTAGACAATACCGTCCGATGTGTATTCAAAACTTCTTTAAGAAACTCGCTGAACAAATGTCTAAGAAACCACTTGCACAGCGACTCATAGAAGATGACAACCAAATAGGAATGCAAGGTCTTATGAAGGCCTACGAAGAGATTTATCTTTTTAGAAATGGCCACTGGCAGTTTGTGCAGAAATACATTATGCAGAATACGGCTTATCCGAAGGCGACCGGTGGCACACCGATTACTTCTTGGATACCAAACCAAATCAAGGCCGTATTAAGTGCGATGAAAGATTTGTCAAAGGCGATGCGATCTACCCCAGAATTCTCAATGGAAGAGTGGCAAGAAGGCTATGATAAGAAGGTAAAACTCCTTAACAAGCAACTAGAGATTGTTGCCGTTGAAGCTTTTGATCCTGAGGCAGTCTTTAAACTTAACCTAGAACTAGGATACCAAGACTTTTAAGCTTCTGCCGCTTAAGGAGCCTAGTCCTCCGAAGATGCCTCCGACAAGTCCCGTCACTGCAATTAGTGCACCCACACTGCCGTTTAGGGGCAATAAGACAGCGATCTTTTCAGCTAAGATGAAGTCATTCGAACTTGAGATACTGTAGGCTTGAATGGCCCATAATAGACCGATACTCAGTAGAGGTGAGAAGAATACAGAACTTCCTTTCAGACGAATGAAATAACTACTAATTGCCGTAGCAATAACAACACCCCACCAAGGAGTAAAACTTTGAAGTAATAGGGCTAGACCGATGCTTAAAAGGCTATGAATTAGAATTCTTTTCATGGTTTTAATTGCGTTGTTGATGTAATTGCACTTGTGGGTTGTGCGTTCGGCAGATAAATCAGTTCGTAATAGTCACCGGCCGCCCATGTGTCGATCATTGAGTCGTAATAGCGGCTACCAGGATTACCCGATTGTCCGCCCGGATATACCCCCATCGCTTTAGTCTCTGAACTGAGCTCAACGATCATTCGCCATGAAGGACCATGAGTTTTGCTAGTTGCATTTACGATACTTTTATTACCTCCGATAGGAATGTCAAAACGAGAAAAAGCAGGTAGGGCTTGTAAGAGGTGTCCGACTTGAGTGCCCTTATAAGCAGCCCAGTCTAAGGACTTCCCGGTTTTCTTATACGCATCTAGTTTCTTCACAGCTTCTTTGAATGCTAGTCGAGCCAGTGCCGAGGCATCTTCAGTTTCTGAAGTGCTTTTCAGATCAAAGAATGAATGATCAGCGTGGTATTTGGTCAGCCATATCGTCTGGTAGCTATCTGGTAGCTGTAAGGCCAGTTCGCTTTCGATAAGTTCATCCCAAACCATTTTATAATACTCATCCCATAGCGCTTCAAAAATTGAAGCACCGATAGCATCGGTATGGTTGTAATAATCCCAAGACGACAAGGTGCTATAGTAAGCCTCTGAACTATTATTGACCTCTGGTTCGATCATCGACAAGAAGGTGGGTAAAATCTCAGCAGCCTTTAGGTTATAGTTGTTGTTGTGAAGGTCTTTGAAGTCTTTTACAGAGAACTTTTCTTTTGATCTGAAATAATCGTTGATCACCCTATTGCGATACGTTTCATAGGTCGGGTCATAAACGTAGTAAGGGTAGTTCTCATCGGTCGGATGCTGATTCGCCGAACTCACAAATCCTCTCTCTGGATTACGTACATGCGGATTATGCTCTTGCGGAATAAAGGATTGCCATTCGTTTTGAGGGTTGGTGCCATCCATTACGAATTTGCCTTGCTCATTGAATTTGTTGGCAATTTTACCTTGAATCCAAAGCGCAATATCATTGTCTTTTGACGCGAAAATGAAGTTTTGAGCAGGCGCGGTGTAGGTAGAAACTGCGGCCACATACTCCTCGTAGTTTTTAGCACGATTAAGACCTAGAAAAGTGTTTTGGTTAGAGTTAGGGAGGTGTCCGATCCACTTCATTGCTAGGTTTTCTCTTCCGTTCCCTTTGAAGTTTTCATCGTAGGTTATCGGCCCATAATGGGTATATCTAACGGTATCTAGAACTGGATTAGCTCCTTTCACCTTAATGGTTTCAACCACTTCTCGAATGTCGCGCCACTGGTCTCCATATCGGTAGCGTTTTTTACTTTCATCTTCGAACTCAATGCGATACCAGTCTTTCACATCTCGGGTTGCATTGGTGACTCCCCATGCGATGCGGTCGTTAAATCCGATAATTACACCTAGGGCTCCAGGCAGTGTTGCTCCCATTACATTGTGGTCTGGTGCAGAGAGCTGCATTACATACCATATTGAAGGAAGGTTTAATCCTAAATGCGGATCATTAGCTAGAAGCGGATTCCCACTTTCTGAATGTTCGGCATCTACCGCCCAGTTATTACTTCCGTTATCGGGGTCTGGTTTTTCTAATACTTCCTGTGTTTGAACAATGGCCTTAGAAACTCCTTCAGGACTTTCGGGTCTTTCTACCTTGCCAAAGTCACTCCAGTCTCTTTCTCTTGGGATGACCGGATCTTGATCAGCGATGAAATCGGGAAACAATAGATCGAAGGTTTCTCTTCCGAATAGACTTAAGAAGTTGGTGTTTTCGAGATCCTCGTCGCGTCCGGCCAGCATATCGGTCATGTACATGAGAAGTAAGGCCGACTTTTCAGGTTGCCAAGTTTCAGGAGCATAGCCCAGAAGTTTGTATTCTACCGGATACTGCTCAGGAGTCAGCGAAGCAATATAATCGTTAACCCCGTCGCTGTATGCGTATAGTCTTTTAGAAAGCACAGGGTCTTTTAGCATTTCGTTGATGGCATTTTGTGCTCCGAATACCATTCCCTTTCTGCGTTGTCCTCGGTCATATTCGATGGCCTTTTCTCCGATGATTTCAGAGAGACGTCCGGCCGCAGCGTAGGTCTGAAATTCCATCTGCCATAAGCGATGCATCGCAGTAATGTATCCTTGAGTATAGTAGAGATCTTCGTCGTTTTGAGCGAAAATATGCGGAATTAATTCTGAGTCGTAATGAACGGTCACTTCTGATCGAAGGCCATTTAGTTGCATGGTTGCTTCAGGAGATTCACTTTGGTCGTTTTGCCAAAAACCCGTTTGAGGGCTCATGAAATTACCTAGGGCAGGTAGTGTTCCCCAGCCACGATTTGCAGCATAAACTAAAAAAAGAGTGAGCGCTGCACTGAATATGAATTTTATCAATTTCATTGAAAGAGCGATTAATAAGGTTCTACAAGATAGTGTTTACGAATTATAGATTGAAGAAGGCGAATACTAATAACAGCGCAAACACCACCATAAATACGATGGATTGTAAGAAGCCAGTCAAGAAGAAAAACAACAAGGTCTTCGGCCAACCTTTCTCAAAGAATCGCTTGAAACTCATGAGATAATAGATAAGCCAACTAAACCCTAGAAGGCCTGAAATAAAATTAAACGCTGACCAATCGGTGCTTGAGGCTAGCAGTTCGAGGCCTTTTTGAATAAACAGCAGAATGAAAAAACTGGTTGCAATGTGTAATACAAAAATCAAGTGATCAATATACCAGTAGTGTTTTCTTCTAATGAAAACCAATTTTAAAATCAGCGCTAGAAGGGGAAGTGTGATGAAAAGTACTTGAGGTAAGCGATTTAAAATCTCCTCACCAAAGGCCTGAATGAACCCTTTCTGTCCTTCATACTTGTCTTTGATTTGATAGAATTTCTCTACAAATTTCAATTCGAAAGAACTGCTTCGCTCCTCGGGCTTTAAAGTCAGTTGGTTGCTCAGATATTCTTCATAAGACTCGAAATCACTTTCTAAATTGACAATCGAATCGCTTTCTCTCATTCGCTTTCCAGCTTCAATCCCTTCAGAAAACCCTTTCGCAAAGTCTGCTGCTTCAGATGCTGAATCATCAGGGGGTGATCCAATGGAGATTATATTTCCTTTTTCGTCATCCCCGGCAATATCGATAAGATCTGGATTAGAAAAGGTGCTGCTAAATAAAAAGAAGATCGCAGAGGTAAAGAGATAAAACTGAACAGGGTTCACATAGCTGCTCCGCTTGCCCTCCATGTAGGCAAGTGTTAAAGCCGCGGGTTTACTGAAAAGAAGGCGAATCGATAAAATGAGTCTACCGTCGTAATTTAAAAGGCCACTAAAAAACTGACCCAATAATTGCCAGACACTTAGTTTTTGTGGTCGATCTTCTTGACCGCAGCTGCTACAGAATTTACCGGTTAGTGGTGCGTTACAGTTTAGGCAGGTTGTTCGGTTTTCCATTGCTTTAATCAGCCGTTTGATAAACAGATCGTATGAAGGCCTCAGGTCCTATGAAACCAGTTCCGTAGGTGCTATCCCATTCTGCAAGGGGTTTTAAATCAATGACTTCTTCAACACTTTTACCTTCATTTCGTAACTCAACGATAAGTTCTCTAAATAGATCGAGTAGATTGGCGTAGTCGACCAACTCTTTTTTATTAGCCACCTGGCCATGACCTGGGATGATTACGGTTTGATCATCAATCATACTTGCTGCCATATAGAGGTTGGCGATCATGCCATCGATATCTCCACCTGAACTTATATCTACATACGGATAGCGACCGTTGAAGAAATTGTCTCCGAGGTGAATCACATTTTCAGTGATGAAGTAATAGAAACTATCTCCGTCAGTATGTGCGTCGTTCACGTGAAAAGCATGGATTTCAGCATCCTCTCGATACCTCAGTTTCATTTGATCAGAAAAGCTGATGGCCGGAAGCGCTTCTAATTCTGCAGGCTGTGTATTTCTTGTAGCTGATTGTTGTCCCGATTTTAATCTATCATAAACACGATCGTGTGCAATGATGGTAGCTCCTTTTCTCGCGAAATTGACATTTCCTCCCGTATGGTCCCCGTGCCAGTGCGTATTTAACACGTAAGCGATAGGCTTAGGGTTAATGCTTTTTATGGCAAATTCGATTTTGTCGCTCAAAGGAGCGAACTGATCATCGATAATATAGTTTTGATTTTCGCCGGTGATTAGAGCGATGTTACCCCCACTTCCGAAAAGAACGTAAACATGGTCAGACACTTTTACGGGTTCGATTTGAACTCCATCAAAATTTCTTTGGGCCACTAAACCAAGGCTTACGGCCGAAAAAATAAACGTGAAAATCGATTTCATATTCGGTATTTTTGGAAAAGTTAGCCATTAATTTTCAGCAAATAAGTGCTCATTATGAAAAACACCTTCTTACTTCTTAGTCTCGTTTTTGCTATTGTTTCTTGTCAAAATTTGGAAGAAACCCATGAAGACCATTCGATCACTACTATTTATTTAATTCGACATGCTGAAAAAGATCGCTCTGATAAAGAGAATAGAGATCCTGAACTCACCGAAGAAGGAAAGCTGCGCGCCGAAAGATGGGCTGAGGTATTAGGGCTCTCTAAAATGGATGCTGTTTATAGTACTAACTATCAAAGAACCCTTCAAACAGCAGCTCCTACGGCCATGCGCAATGGTTTAGAAATTCAGACTTATGAGCCGAACAGCCTGAATATCGATTCAATCGCTACGGTACATAAGGGAGAGCGTATTTTGATTGTGGGTCATTCAAATACGACTCCGATGCTTGTGAATCGTGCACTAGGAGAAGAGCGCTTTGAATGGATTGAAGATACGGTTAACGGAAATCTATTTGTGCTCACCATCACCCCATCGGCCAAGGGGGTACAGGTGTTGTCGATTGAATGAGCTACTGAATCAGTCGATAAATTAAAATAGCCGTGCGCTTAGTAAGCGCTTCGAAGGTTTTCAGGTTAACCGTTTCGTTCGGCGTGTGTGCCCCCCTACCCATGCTTCCTAACCCACCTAGTGCGGCATCCACATAAGAGGCTGCAAAAGAAATATCTGCTGCACCTCTTCGTCCTGGGTCATAAGCTTTGACCTCACCTTGACCTAAATCTTGGCTTACTTCACTCAAGAGCTCCAGTAGTTCTAGATTGCCTTCTGTTGGAGGCATTGCCGGATATGAATCTTTGAATTCAATACTTGCCGAGGTTTGAGGGAGATTACCCGCTTCAACAATGGCTCGCATTTTTGCTCTGGCGCGTTCTTTCTGATCTTCGGTAATAAAACGTAAGCCTCCGCGAACTTCGGCCTGTTGAGCTACCACATTTGTTTTTCCGAATACTTCTGCCTGACCAGTGGTTGCATCGTAATTCATGAAGGTTCCGCCATACAGAATTCCTGGGTTAAAAGTCAGGAGGTCTTCACCTCTAACCTCTTCGTAGAAGGCGTTCAGAATACGACCCATTTCGAAAATCGCACCGGCACCGGTTCGATCAGAGAACACCCCTGAAGAATGCGCGCGCTTGCCTGTAGTAGTTAAATGCCATCCAGAAGCGCCTCTTCGGGCTACCGTAGCATAATCGAATCCGGTAGAAGTTTCATAGCCTAGGGCGATATCCGCATGCTTTGCTGCTTCAATCAGTGAGTGTCTTGAGATCGATAGTGGTTTTCCAGTACTTTCCTCGTCTCCGGTATATATTACCTGAATGTCGGCGTTTTCTAAAACACCAGCCTCTTTAAGTGCTTTAAGTGCATAGAGAATCATTACGTCGCCACCCTTCATATCGTTGCCTCCTGGGGCTAGTGCAATACTGTCATTGATTTTTTCGAAGGTTTGAAAGGGACTGTTTTCTTCAAATACGGTATCGAGGTGCCCGATCAGTAGTAGTTTTTTTCCCTTAGTACCCGTAGTTTTCGCGATAAGATGCCCCGCTCGATTCATTTCTTCGGGCATGCTTTCCCATTCGGTATTAAAGCCAATGGCCTCAAACCCTTCACTGAAAACAGCTCCTACCTTTTTAACCCCCTCTAGATTAAGGCTTCCGCTATTAATATTTACCACCTTTTCTAGAAAATGGATGGCTTCTTCATTATTCGCACTAACGCGCTCGATAATTCGCCGCTCATTGCGATTTAGCTTTTGCGCATGAATAGGTGCCGAAACACTGAAAAGAAGGCTTAAAACTAGGGTAGTATGAATGAGTTTCATAGATATCGATTATATTCAAGTTGTCTAAAACTAAAAAATATATTGCTATGGCTACTTATTCATGTGATTCTTGTGGTATGTCGGTGAACGCCTCTTGTGCTAAATGCGATGTCCCATTAGAAAATGGAATGTTGACTTTAGATAATGGGGCTGAAGTTCAGATCTCATTTTGTCCATCTTGTGAAGGAAAAATCAAGTCTCCACAATGTTGTGGGGCTGACATGAGCTGCTCGATGTAATGAAGAAAAACATCTTTATTGGCGCCTTTCTGGTGCCTTTTTTCGTTTGTTCACAGCAGCTAAGTACCAAGCAGCTCAATCGTTTAACTGAACAGCATTGGCACAAGGGTCTTGATTTGCTGCAAGAAATAGTCACCGTTCCTAACGACGCCGCGATTGCATCAGATTTAAAAGCAACAGAGCAGTTAATGTCAGAGGCTTTTAGCAGCCGAGGCTTTGAATTAGAGCGCTTAGAGACTGATGGCGTACCTCTTTTGTTAGCTACTTATGAGCCCAAAAAACGCTTTTCGGGTACCACCCTGCTCTTATATTTTCATGCAGATGGTCAGGCGGTAGACTCCTCTAGGTGGTTTCAGAATGACCCGTACGAAATCGTCTTAAAGCAGCGTACTGAATCATCCGATTGGGAAACCCTAGACATTGATTTACTGTCTTCTTCGTACGATCCAAATTGGAGACTATTCGGTAGGGCTACCTCGGACGCCAAGGGTCCTATAGCTATGTTTTTAACCGCTTTTGATGCGCTAACCGCTCAGAATAAGCTCACATCGAACCGAATCAAAGTGGTGATTGATTTGGAGGAGGAGCAAGGCTCTCCATCTCTACCTGATGCCGTTACTCGCTATAAAGAAAAATTGATGGCTGATGCGATGCTAATCTTTGATGGGCCTAGACATGTTTCAAATCGTCCGACCCTAACCTATGGAGCCCGTGGAATCGCCAGTATTACTTTAAAAACCTTTGGCCCAAAGCTACCACAACACAGTGGACATTATGGCAATTATGCTCCGAACCCAGCGTTTGCTCTTTCTCAGCTATTGGCCTCTATGAAAGATTCTGAGGGTAGGGTGCTTATCGAGGGTTATTACGATAATATTGTGCTTAGTGATTACGATAAAGAACAATTGGCAAAGATTCCTGATGACGAGGTTGCTCTTAGAAGCCGGCTAGGTTTTTCAAAGGCTGATAAAGTTGCGGACACCTATCAAGAGAGCCTGCAATATCCCTCGTTGAACATTAGAGGATTGCAGTCAGCTTATGTAGGGGCTTCGGCAAGAACCATTGTTCCTGCGACTGCTACCGCCGAGATTGATGTGCGCTTGGTCCCTGAGTCAGACCCTTATCGCTTGATGAAATTAATTAAGGCCCATATCGAAAATCAAGGTTTTACCGTATTAGATCATGAACCTAGTGACCAGGAGCGTCAACAGTTTGATCGCATCGTGCAGTTGAGTTCTAAAGTCTCTTATGCAGCTTTCAGAACCGATATGGACTCGCCAATCGGAGGTTGGTTACGCACCCAAATGGACCGTGCCGGGTTTGAAAATGTAGTACAACTTCGTTTAATGGGAGGCTCTATTCCTATCTCTCCGTTCGTAGAGGCTTTAGGGATTGACGCGGTGATTATCCCCACAGTAAATGCCGATAACAATCAGCATAGTCCTAATGAGAATATCCGTTTGGGCAATTTCAGAGAAGGGATAACTACGATGCTCAGTCTTCTTAGCGCCCACGGCTTATAGGGAGAACTCTGTAATATTGGCGATCTAAATAGGTGGTATGGTATTCATCCCATAGGCTTGCATGTCTATGATCGCTAAGCCCAGAAGCGGTGGCCCCCCAAGCTCCAGAGTTAATCAAAATTTCTGATCGCTCAAGGTTGCTTTCTAGATTCGCCGACTGGTAATCAATGTAGTAATAGAATTCTCCTTTGAACTGATTAGTCGCTGCTTCACTGATGAAACGTGCAGCCGTCAAATGGTCAGAGTGATCGTCTACATTTAAGTCTTCGCTGAGTTCACTGAGGTGTATTTCTAATTGAGTTCCTGTGTGAGCCGCAGTAATCAATTCTTTTAGGGTTCCCAATAGATCTTCTTTATTGGTGTAAGTAGTGCTTTGGTCAATGGCTTGAAAATCGACTACTTGTCGATTGTAGAACTTCTCGAGACTTTTTTGTTGGTGTAATTCAAATCCAGAACCATCCCCGTTCCCGTCAGGAAGTCGAAGAAAATAAACTACCGTGTTGTGATAGGTATAAGTAAGTATCGGATGGTTTCTAATCAAGGTTACCTTTCGACTCATCTCATCGCCAATTTTTGATCGATCCTCTGCGGTGTTTGACAGGAACCGAACGGCTCTTAAGGCTCCTTCTTCTCTTGCTTTGTAAAAGGCATCGTTACCCATTCCATAGCCAGCATCTCCTGCAGTAAGATGAATGATTACGGTCTTGTCTTCAGGGCTCTGAATACTGTTGGCGACATTAGGATTCATAAACAGTTGCCAATCATCTTGGTGAGCTACGCCAAACACTCTCGTAGTTTGGGCTGAGAGTAAATAGACACCTAGTAATAGAGTAAAAGCGATAGCGAACTTAATTTTCATGAACCCAAGTTTAGTACAAAACGAAGATACACAAGATGTTCAAGGCGGTCAATGATGAAAAAATGGAGGCTATTGAAAATTTTGGATATTGTATAAATATTATATTTAATATATTGAAAATCAATTGATTAAAATATAAAATAACATTTGAAAATAACATTATGTTTTAGACGACGTATGCAAGCCCTCTTTCGAGCGGTATTTTTACCTGTTAGAAATAATGAAATAGATGAGTACCCCCTTAAATAAATATAGTCAGGCGGTTAGCCAGGATCCAACCCAGCCCGCAGCGCAAGCAATGTTGCATGCCATTGGGTTAACCAAAGAAGATTTCAAAAAGCCTTTTGTCGGTATTGCGAGTACCGGTTATGAAGGTAATCCTTGTAATATGCATCTGAATGACCTATCTGTGGTTATTAAAGAGGGTGTTCAAAGTGCGGATCTTGTAGGCCTAATCTTCAACACCATTGGTGTGAGTGATGGGATTTCTATGGGAACTCCAGGTATGCGTTTTTCATTGCCTTCGAGAGATGTGATTGCTGATTCTATTGAAACGGTTGTACAGGCCATGTCTTACGATGCGGTTATTCCTGTGGTAGGATGTGATAAAAATATGCCGGGTGCGCTTATGGCGATGCTTCGATTGAACCGTCCGAGTATTATGGTTTACGGAGGTACCATTGCCTCTGGATGTCATGAAAGTAAAAAATTAGATGTAGTATCTGCCTTTGAAGCTTGGGGAGAGAAAGTTGCCGGTAAGATTGATGAGACTGAATTTAATTCGGTGGTTGAAAATGCTTGTCCGGGAGCTGGAGCTTGTGGTGGTATGTATACCGCAAATACGATGGCTTCTGCTATTGAAGCCCTAGGAATGACGCTTCCTTACAACTCTTCGAACCCTGCGGTTAGCGTTGACAAAAAAGAAGAATGCGAGCGTATAGGTGCGGCCGTTAGAAAACTAATCGAGCTTGACCTGAAGCCAAAGGATATTGTTACTCGTAAATCCATTGAAAATGCAGTTCGACTGATTGCTGTATTAGGAGGTTCTACGAATGCGGTACTTCACTTTTTAGCGATTACTAGAACGGCAGAAATTGATTTTACCATTGATGATTTTCAAACACTGATGGATAAGACCCCATTCTTGGCCGATCTTAAACCTAGTGGAAAGTACTTAATGGAAGACTTACACCGAGTAGGAGGTGTTCCTGCAGTACTGAAGTTTATGTTAGAGAATGACATGTTACACGGCGATTGTATGACGGTGACAGGAAAGACTCTAGCAGAAAATCTAAAAGATGTTCCTCCGCTAGAGGTGGGTCAAGATGTAATCTATCCGGTCAATCAACCGATCAAAGAATCGGGTCACATTCGAATTTTAAAGGGTAACCTTGCTCCTGAAGGAAGTGTTGCAAAAATCACGGGTAAAGAAGGCCTTCAGTTCAAGGGACCTGCACGTGTTTTTGAAGGAGAGTATGCAGCAAATGATGGTATTCGAAACGGAGAGGTACAACCTGGAGAGGTAGTAGTGATTCGTTATGAAGGTCCTAAAGGGGGGCCAGGAATGCCTGAAATGCTTAAGCCTACCGCTGCAATTATGGGAGCTGGACTCGGAAAGTCGGTGGCGCTGATTACCGACGGACGTTTCTCGGGAGGTACCCACGGATTCGTAGTAGGACACATTGTTCCTGAAGCTCAAGAAGGAGGTCCTATCGCACTGATCGAGAATGGAGATATTATTGAAATTAACGCCGAAGACAACACTTTAAATATTCATCTGAGCGATGAGGTTCTTGCTGAGCGCGCTAGTAAGTGGAAACAACCTCCTTACAAATTCCAAAGTGGGGTTTTATACAAATACATTAAAAATGTCTCAACAGCCTCTAAAGGTTGTGTGACCGATCTATAAATGAAAGAAAAAGCTATGCATATAAGTGGAGCTGAGGCGGTTATTCGCTGTCTTCTTGCAGAGGGTGTAGATCTTATCTACGGATACCCAGGAGGTGCGATTATGCCCGTGTATGATGAGTTGTACAAATTTCAAGACGATCTGCACCATGTGCTTACTCGTCACGAGCAAGGCGCTACTCATGCCGCTCAGGGTTACGCCCGAACTTCAGGAAAGGTTGGAGTAGCAATAGCTACCTCAGGGCCTGGAGCAACCAACTTAATCACCGGTATTGCCGATGCGCAAATTGATTCAACTCCAATGGTTTGTATCACGGGTCAAGTAGGTTCGCATTTGTTAGGTTCTGATGCCTTTCAAGAAACAGATATTATCGGAATTTCAACTCCGGTTACTAAATGGAATTATCAGGTTACTGAGGCAAAAGAGATTCCTGAAATTCTAGCTCGTGCTTTTTACATCGCGAGATCTGGACGACCAGGACCTGTTCTTGTCGATATTACGAAAGATGCTCAATTCGGTATGCTTGATTTTGAGTATAAGCCGTGTACGGGTATTCGAAGCTATAAGCCGGTTCCGACTTTAGATCAAAGTCAAGTAGAAGTAGCCGCAGAGGCGATCAATAAAGCCAAGAAACCGCTGATTGTTTGGGGACAAGGAGTAATTCTCGGTAACGCTGAGGCTGAATTCAAGGCCTTCGTAGAGAAGTCAGGTATTCCTGCGGTTTGGACAATACTAGGCCTTTCGGCACTGGAGACTTCACATCCGCTCAACAAAGGGATGGTAGGTATGCACGGAAACTACGCGCCTAACCTGCTCACTCAAGAATGTGATGTCCTTATCGCTATAGGTATGCGATTCGATGATCGTGTAACTGGTAGACTAGACGCCTATGCCGCTCAAGCTGAGGTTGTACACCTTGAGATTGATCCGGCCGAGATTGATAAAAACGTTCATGCCGATTACCCGGTTTTAGGTGATTGTAAGCAAAGCCTTGCTGCACTCACTGAACTTGTAGCTCCGAAAAAATTAGATTCTTGGTTAGCTCGCTTTGACGAATTATATGCCAAAGAATACGAGTTAGTTATTGAGAAAGATACAAAGCCAACCAAAGAAGGTTTAACCATGGGAGAGGTGATCGTTGCGGTGAATAAGGCAGCGGGTTCTGATGCCGTTATTGTAACCGACGTAGGACAACACCAAATGATCGCATGTCGATATGCAGAATTTGTGAGATCGAAAAGTAATGTAACCTCAGGTGGTTTAGGTACTATGGGGTTTGCCTTACCTGCTGCGATTGGCGCCAAAATGGGAGCCCCAGATCGACAAGTAGTTGCAGTGATTGGCGATGGTGGCTACCAAATGACCATTCAAGAGTTAGGTACGATCTTTCAAACGGGTGTAGCCGTTAAAATCCTAGTACTCAACAATGAATACTTAGGAATGGTTAGACAGTGGCAACAGCTATTCTTCGATCGTCGTTATGCTTCGACTGAGATGACCAACCCTGACTTTGTTGCTATCGCTAAAGGATATCATATCCCGGCTCAGAAGGTAACTGAGCGTAAAGACTTGGCTGCTGCTATTGAAGAAATGATTAACGCAGAAGGCCCATACTTCTTAGAGGTTGCGGTTGAAAAAGAAGACAATGTATTCCCAATGATTCCGACAGGGGCTTCACTTAATGAAATTCGTTTACAGTAATGACAACCACTTATACTATTTCGATTTATTCAGAAAATAACGTTGGCTTACTAAACCGTATTTCAGCGATTTTCTTAAAAAGACACATCAATATTGAGAGCCTAACCACTTCCCCTTCTGAAATCACAGATGTATTTCGATTTGTGATCGTGGTGAATGTGACCGAGGCTCAAGTGAAAAAACTCGTACAGCAGATTGAAAAGCAGGTCGATGTGATCAAGGCTTTTTATCATACCGATGAGGAGACGATTTTTCAAGAAACTGCACTTTACAAGGTTAAGACGAGCTTCCTTTTCGAGGAACGTCAGATTCAAAACTTCATAAAGCAGAGTCATGCGAGTATCGTTACCGTTTCTCCTGAGTTCTTTGTTATCGAAAAGACCGGATTTAGACACGAGACTGAACAATTAAGAGAGCAATTGGCTCCTTTCGGATTATTACAATTTGTTCGATCAGGCCGTCTTTCAGTAACCAAAGCCCCAATGGGTATTTCAAAAATTTTAAATTCCTTTACAGAAAATAACCAATAATTATGGCTAATTACTTCAACACGCTTTCACTTAGAGAGCAATTACTTCAACTAGGAAAATGTCGTTTCATGTCTTCGGACGAGTTTGCTGATGGCGTATCTGCTCTGGAGGGCAAGAAAATCGTGATCGTAGGATGCGGTGCTCAGGGTCTAAACCAAGGGTTAAACATGCGCGATTCAGGATTAGACATTTCTTATGCGCTTCGTCAATCGGCGATCGATCAAAAGCGTGCTTCTTACGTGAATGCAACTTCGAATAACTTCAAAGTAGGTACTTATGAAGAACTTATTCCGTCTGCGGATGTTGTGATCAACCTTACTCCAGACAAACAGCACACAGCAGTGGTTGAGGCGGTTATGCCACATATGAAACAAGGAGCTACTCTTACGTATTCTCACGGATTCAACATCGTTGAAGAAGGTACACAGGTAAGAAAAGACCTTACGGTAATCATGGTTGCTCCAAAGAGTCCAGGTTCAGAGGTTCGTGAAGAGTATAAGCGCGGTTTCGGAGTACCTACTCTTATTGCGGTTCACCCAGAGAATGACCCTGAAGGTAAAGGTCTAGCGCAAGCAAAGGCATATGCAGTTGCTACAGGAGGACACCGTGCCGGTGTACTTGAGTCAAGCTTTGTTGCTGAGGTGAAATCAGATTTAATGGGAGAGCAAACCATTCTTTGTGGAGTGCTGCAAACCGGTTCCATTCTTTCTTTCGATAAGATGGTTGAGAAGGGAATCGAGCCAGCGTATGCTGCGAAATTGATTCAGTACGGATGGGAAACCATCACCGAGGCCTTAAAGCACGGCGGTATTACTCATATGATGGATCGACTTTCTAACAGCGCCAAGATCAAAGCTTTCGAATTATCTGAAGAGCTAAAAACCATTATGGCTCCTTTATTTCAAAAGCACATGGATGATATCATGTCAGGTCACTTCTCGTCAACAATGATGGAAGACTGGGCAAATGACGATAAAAACCTTCTTACTTGGAGAGCAGCTACTGCAGAAACGAATTTCGAGAAAACCGAAGCTACTTCAGCCGCTATCGATGAGCAAGAGTACTTTGACCACGGAATTCTTATGGTCGCTTTCGTTCGTGCCGGTGTTGAATTAGCCTACGAAACCATGGTAGATGCTGGTATCAAATCAGAGTCGGCTTACTATGAGTCACTTCACGAAACACCGCTGATCGCTAACACCATCGCTCGTAAGAAGCTTTACGAAATGAACCGAGTGATCTCTGATACGGCAGAGTACGGATGTTACTTATTTGATCATGCTTGTAAGCCACTACTTACCGATTTTATGAAGACCATCGATACCGATGTCATTGGTAAAGGTGTTGCTTCAACCGGAGTAGATAACAAGAGATTGATCGAAGTGAATGCCGCTCTACGCAATCACCCTATCGAGGCGATTGGAACCACGCTTAGAACAGCAATGACCGATATGAAGAAGATTGTATAATCACTTCAATTTAAACCATAAAAAGGGCGCCATCGGCGCCCTTTTTGTTTTCATTACTTATGCTTTTTCAATGAGCGAGACCAAATAATCTCCGACCTCTGAAGTCTTGTAAGCTTTTGCACCGTCAGCAAGGTCTTCAGTAACCACACCGTCAGCCAAAGACTGATTCACCACTGAGCGAATGAGTTCGGCCTCTTCTTTCAGATTGAATGACATTTCGAACATCATAGCAGCTGACAGTACGGTGGCTAATGGGTTAGCGATATTCTTGCCAGTCGCTTGAGGGAATGAACCGTGAATGGGCTCGTAGAGTGCCACCTCTGAACCGATAGATGCTGAAGGCATGAGTCCCATTGACCCAGAAATTACAGAGGCTTCATCGGTAAGGATGTCTCCGAATAAGTTTTCGGTGATTAGAACATCGTATGCGCTAGGCCATTGAATAAGTCGCATGGCAACGGCGTCTACTAGTTCGTAGGTTACCTTCACGTCTGGGTATTCTGCTTCCATTCCTTGAAGGGTCTCTCTCCAAAGTCTAGAGGTTTCTAGTACGTTCGCTTTGTCTACTAAACAAAGAGACTTGCGTCTTGATCTCGCAAGTTCAAATCCTTTGCGAGCTAATCTTATGATTTCTTCACGAGTGTAAGTACAGGTATCGTAAGCTGTTTCACCCTCGTCTTGTCTTCCGCGCTCTCCAAAGTAGATTCCACCGGTAAGTTCACGAACGAAAACAAGGTCGGTTCCTTCGATACGTTCTCTCTTAAGAGGAGACTTGTCGATAAGCGATGGGAAAACAAAGGTTGGACGCACATTGGCAAACAGCCCCAGCTGCTTTCTCATACGAAGTAATCCTTGCTCGGGACGAACCTTTGCTGAAGGATCATTATCAAATCTAGGGAGACCAATTGCTCCGAATAATACGGCATCAGAGCTTGCACAAACTTCATGAGTTTCTGGCGGATAAGGATCGCCCACCGCGTCAATAGCAGCAGCTCCGGTTAGCGCAGGTTTCCAATTCAGTTCGTGGCCGAATTTTTTAGCAATCGCGTTGCTCACTTTTACAGCTTCGGCGGTTACTTCTGGTCCAATCCCGTCGCCAGCAAGCAGTGCAATATTATAATTCATTAGGTAGTAATTTGATTTAACATTTTTTCGGTAGCCTTAATGGCCGATACGGTTTGATCTACATCGAGCCCTCTAGTGGTAAATTCACGTTCGTTGTACTTCCAAGTAATGGTAGTTTCACAAAGCGCATCTGAGTTACTACCGGGAGGTATCATCACTAAATAATCCACCAGTCTAGGAAGCTCTAACTGCTTCTTCTTATAGATTTTGCGAACCGCATTGATAAAGGCGTCGTACTGACCATCTCCTGA